>JALZAX010000393.1 GCA_030948055.1 Verrucomicrobiota bacterium
CCGTCAATTACACCGCCCGCGTAAGTCCTGCCGAGAAATTTGCCGTGCGAAACGCTCGACACTCTGTGCCTAACGGCTATTAAGGGCGCTTCCCTGATGAAAACGCGACGGTCTTTACATTTCATTGGCGTTTGCGGCAAAGCCATGGGCGGAATCGCGGCGGCCTTGCTTGCAGAAGGTTGGCGCGTCACCGGCTCCGACGAAAAATGTTACGGCTCAATCCGTTCCGATTTATCCGAGCGCGGACTGCGCATCCGCACACCCTTTAGCGTGAACAACATTCCGGAAGAGGTCGATCTCGTCATTGTGGGAAAACGCATTAACGCCGATAACCCCGAGCTTCTGGAAGCAGTGCGGTGCGGGATCCCGCATCGTTCATTTCCGCAGTTTTTGCGGGAAGAATTTCTCGCGCGTTCGCGCAACGCAGTCGTCACCGGTGGTGTCGGCAAAACGACGACGACGGCAATGCTCACCTGGATTCTGCAATTCAATTCACGCTCCCCGGATTATCTCGTCGGTGGTGTGGCGCGAAATCTGAGCGCTCCCGCAAAATTTATCGGCAGCAACTTCTGCGTTTTAGAAGGCGACGAATACGCCTCTTGTTTCGACGATCGGAATCCGAAGTTTTTGCATTACGCACCGGAAGTGGGAGTGATCACAAACATCATCGAAGATCACCCGGACATGTACTCCTCGTTAGGCGAATTGTGCGATGCCTTCGCCGCTTTTGTCGAACAGCTGCCCCGCGCGGGTTGTTTGATCGTGCCCGATAACGATGAAGCGGCGATTCAGGTTACCTCGCACGCACAGTGTGCCACGATCAAAGTGGGATTTTCCGAAACGGCAACCGCGCGCATTTCCGGGGTTCGAACATCACCCGAGAGTTCGCGATTTCGTTTAGCGGAGCAGGAGTTCGAAATCCCATTGTGCGGCCGCATGAACATGCGCAACGCGGCCATGGCCGCGCTGGCCGCGCGACAGTTCGGCATCGATCTCGCCGACTCGGCGAACGCCTTGCGAATTTTCCTCGGGGTGCGCAATCGTCAGGAAGAAATTCCCATCGGCGACTGCACGCTGGTGCGCGATAAAGCTTCTCATCCCGCGGCGCTGATCGAATTAGCGGGCGCGCTGCGACAGCGTTTTCCCGAGCGCCGACTCGTGTCGATCATCCAGCCGCGCGCGACCGGGGGGCGCGATTGGGTGTATCAACGCGATTTGCCGCGCGCGCTGGCTCATTTCGACAAAGTTATCCTAACGAATTCTTACGAACATAATCCCTCAGTCGTACCCCCGTGGGTCGACGCGCCATTTTGCGTCGATCTGCTGGCGATTAATCTTCGTCGCCAGTTAAGCGAAGTGACGGTCGCGCGCACGCGCGCCGAACTTGAGAATGCGCTCGATGACGGCCTGCGCTCCGGCGATGTCGTCTTGTTGACTGTGCTGGAGCAATCGGACCATCTCGTTCGCGCGGTAGAAGAAACCTTGCGCGAACGCGGCGAATTGGTCGCCGCGTAGTTAGTCGGCGTCTTCCTGGTAGGCCGCGGCAATCAGGGCTCGCAGCATTCCCTTCATCGTGCGCAGGTCGCGCTGTTCCGCCTGCGGATCTTCGCGACCACCCTGGCCGTCGAGAATTCGAAGGAGACGCGCCCTGAATTCGCGCGGCTGATGAAGGTCCTCATAAATGCGGCGCGAAATTCGCGCGTGCTCTTCGAGAAATTTTTCATCCGCGGCGTGTAGGATTTCATTAAGCCTGTCCCACGTATTCCAAAAGATTTTGCCATCCGCATCACTACGCGGATTAGCGGAGTGACCGAGATATGGCGTAGCCGACGCGAAAACCTCCGCGCTCGTCCGCGCCCCATCGAGCGGAAAAGAAGCAAGAAACAGATCAACGTCATTTTCCCAAAGGGCCTTTGCCACAGAGAAAACCCACGGAATGTGAATGAATCGCTCCCGGGCAACACCTTCGCGGGCGAGCGCTTCTTCAATCTCCGAAAGTGTTTTCGCTTCGAGTCCGCCGATGTGCACGTGCCAGCCACCGGTCTCGCGCAAGACAATCGCGACCGTTCTTGGATACGAGTAGAAATAATCGCGCGTGAACTTGAATGCCCCGCCGCTGCTGGCGGTAACTACCTTTCCTCGGCGGAGAAATCCGGCCGGCCGCGGGCCGGGATCCGGCGCAAAAAGCGGCAACCAACTACTCGTTAGGCCAAGCACGCGGCTCACCGAAGCGGCGATCGGATTCAAATCGATTAACTGAATTCCGGGCAGATGAAGTCCGAGCGAGGGAGCAAAATCCGTGTGATGGACCATTATCCTTTGCCGGGCGATTTCCGGCTGCGACGCCGCACAAGCGATCGGATCGTCCGGATGATGAAAAAGAAAAAGACGGCGCGGTTTTGTTTCCAAAAGTTGCGCGACGAGCGACTCGAGCCGAACGGCGAGTGATTCGCCGGTGAGAATCGAAATATTTTTCGGCGCGACGGCGAGACGGCTACGAATCGTTTCCGGTAACGGGGCCGGATTGAGGTTCTCGATATTCGTCAGGATGAGCCTGGCGGTTTTTTCTTGGCCGAGTGCGCGCACGAAATCGCCGATGAGCGCGGTATGCCCGCCATCGACGTAAAGTTGCGTCGCGAGATAAACGTCCGGGCCGCTCGCATCGCCTGCGCTCCTATCCCCGACTAATTCGCGGC
>JALZAX010000394.1 GCA_030948055.1 Verrucomicrobiota bacterium
GCACGCTACAAGCGTGCGCTCCCCAGAATTACAACACCTCGCCCCATTTCGTTTTGTCCTTCAGCATGATCTGGCGGAGCAAACGAATCGGCGGCATGCCGTGCTTGAGCATTTCGTCGTGGAACCTTTTCAGGGTGTAAACCGGACCTTCCTGCGTTTTATAATCTTCGCGCAACTTCAGGATTTGGAGTTTGCCTAACGAGTAGTTGAGATACCCGGGATCGAAAGTGCCGCGCATCGCTTCGGAGTGTGAGGTCTTCTCTTCGTAGTAACAATTGTCGACGAAGAATTTGGTCGCTTCTTCCACGCTCATTCCTTGCGTGTGCATCTGGATGGAGGCGCAGAGCCGGCAGAGACGCAGGAGCGCTTCGTCCGATTGCGCCATGCGATATTTCGCGGCGCGTTTGATTTCATCGTCGCTCGGCGTGGCGTTCGTCGTTTTGCCGAAACCTTCATCGAGCATCATTTTCTCGCCGTAGTGCGCCCAGCCTTCGACGAACGCGTAGCTGCCAAAAATCTTCGCGACTTTCGATGCGCGCGACGCATTCAAATGCAGGAACTGCACGTAATGGCCGGGATAACATTCGTGGATGGAAACGACATCAGTAGTGAAATAATTAAACGCCGTGAGCCATTGTTCCTTTTGTTCCGGCGGCCACTCCGGCTCTGTCGGCGTGACGTAGTAATAAGCTTCCGTTCCTTTTTTCTCGAAGGGGCCAGGCGTGTCCATCGAGGCGAAGGAAGTGGCGCGCGCGAACTGCGGTGTCTCCTTTACTTGCGCGCGCACGTCGGAGGGCATCGAAATGATGTCGTGGTCTAACAAATACTGGCGAATATTTTCCAAATCCTTCGCCGTCTCGGGAATCAAGTTCTCCGCCGTCGGGTGTTCCTTCTGGATGTCTTTGAAAACTTCCGGCGCCGGTTTGCTTGGATCGATGATTTTTCCGGCATCGGCGAACGCTTGTTGTTCGCGTTTCAATTCCGCCAGACCGATCTCGAGCAATTTCGCCGGCGGCAAATCGACCAGCTCCTGTTCCGCGAGCATTCGCCGATATTTCTCTTCGCCGATCGCCCACGGCGCACCTGCGTTCGGTAAACGATCTTTTTCCAGCCACGACGCATACTCGCTCAAGGCCATGAAGGCTTTCCGATTCGCGATCGCGAAAGCCGCGTTCAGTTTGGGATCTTTGACGTCCTTGAGCGCGTCGACCAAATCCTTCTTCAAGAAATCCGCGCCGCCGCGCGCAATTTCAATCGCCAGCTCGACGTACGGTTTCGGCAGGACGGGCGCGAGGTTTGTTTTGGCTGCGATCATGATGTTCGGCAGCTGATTCTCCAGCGCGATGATGTTCTTCATGCGATCGGTCAACGGCGCGAAATCACGCTTGATGTAAACGTTCACATCGAGCGCTTGCGCGTAAGTCATCGGATTCAGGTCGAACGACTGCATGTCCTGGATATCGAAGAGATCTTTCTTGATCGCGGATTGCAGGATGCGGAGATCGAGCGCGTTAGCGGCGTTCAGTTTCGCGGGATCGAATTTTTTCAGCCGTTCGTCGAAGCGTTTCAGACGCGAGAGTTCGGCGTCGATCGAGAGTCGCGTGTAATCGTTGATGCGGCCGTCGTATTCATGAAATCCAAGGGACGTGGCCTGTAACGGATGCGCCGCCAGCCAGCCTTTGATGTATTCGTCCGCAACTTTTTGGAACTCGGCGTTTTGATTTTCCTCCGCGGCGAGGGAGCAGGCGAAGAGAACGAGCAATAAGACGCGCGCGAATTTCATGGAGGAGCGCCTAGCTTACGCACGGTTTGCGCGTTGCCAAAAATTTCACCATGCACGATGATCTTCGCCCAAGCGGAAGGCAGGGAATATGAAAAGACGGCTATTGGTCAGCACCGGCGCGACACTGCTATTCATCGGCATTTTCTTTGGCACGCGCGTCCGCTCCGTGCAGGCGGCGGAAAAGGAAAAAGAAGAAGACACTGGTTACGCGCAAATTTCTGTTTTCGCGCGCGCGGTGCAGCTCATCCGGCAGGATTACGTCGATAGCAAAAAGGTCAGTTATCATGATCTGATTTACGCGGCCATGAAAGGCATGCTGGCCTCGCTCGACCCGCACAGCCAGTTCATGGATCCCGATGATTTCCGCGACATGCAGGACGATACGCGCAGTCGTTTCAACGGCCTCGGCATCGAGGTCTCGGTGAAAAACGGACTGCTCACCGTGATCACGCCGATGGAAGATACGCCGGCGGCCAGAGCGGGAATTCTTTCGGGCGATCAGATTTTGCGGATCAACGGCAACTCGACGGAGAAGATGGAATTGCAGGACGCGATCAATGTTTTGCGTGGCGCGCCTGGTCAGAAGGTGACGCTGACAATCATGCGTCCGTCGACGAAGGAAGTGAAGGATTACGCGCTCGAGCGCGCGGAGATCAAAGTGCAAAGTGTGAAAAACGCGAAGCTGCTCGATCCGGAATTGAGCGGGCCGTTCAAGATTGCCTACATTCGCCTGATTCAATTCAACGAGCCGACCGCGGAAGAATTACAAAACGCGCTCGACGATTTACAGAAGCAGGGGATGCAGGCGCTCGTCCTGGACCTGCGCAATAATCCCGGAGGTTTGCTCAACAGCGCGGTCGATGTGTGCGCGCAATTTTTGCCGCCGAACACGAGCGTAGTTTCGACGCAG
>JALZAX010000395.1 GCA_030948055.1 Verrucomicrobiota bacterium
GTTAGGCCGCGGCGTGTCGGCTGCTGTAAAAGACAGTGCAAAGGGGCTGGTGAAAGAGCACGGAGCTGAGGTCTTGCGCGAAGTCGCAAAGATTCATTTCCGAACGGCGCACGAAATCGCCCCGGAGGCCTATGCGGCGCCGCCTCCGCGCCAGGCGTGGCGGCGGTAGGCTGCGCATCCACTTCGCGGGCAAGGTTCTTGCTTATTAGGATAAGGCTTTACTTGCACCAGTGGAAACGCGCCTTCTCATTCTTAATACCGACCCCGTTTTTCAAGACCGAACCATTGCTCTTATTGATGAAATGTCGGAGGTCGAGACGCGCATTGTGCGGACGATGTCCGAGGCGATTTCTGTCCTCCTCGCCGAGCACTTCGATGGTTTGATCGTCGAAGGTGAACCGCTGGTGGCGCTGGAACAGGCGACGAATGCGCGGCAACATTTTCCTTCGCTGCAAATCGCCTGTCTCGCGCGCCGACCAAGGGAAACGGCCTTCGCCCAGTCCGCTGAATTGCAGAAGATTATTCGTATCACGCCTGGCTGGAGCACGGAGCGTTTACGGATGCGCTTGCGATCCTTTGTGGACTCGCTCGCCAATAATCTGGCAGAAGCGTCGGAGGGGATCGACCCCTGCCACTCGCTCATTGGAAATTTGAATCAATTTTCCGCGGCGGAGATCTTGCAGATGAGTTGTCTGGGTCAACGGAGCGGGCGATTCACTTTCAAGTCGAGCCGGGGCAACAGCGAAATTTATTTGCAGCACGGGTCCTTGCGGCACGCGGTTTTCGGAACGCTGGAAGGCGAACAAGCCATCGCGGAAATTTTCCGCTGGCGTCAGGGGAGATTTTATTTCGAAGAAGGAATCATCAGCCAAATGCAAACGGTCGATCGGCCGTGGGCGCATCTGCTCATCGATAATTTGCAAAAACTCGATGAAACGCTGGAGCTTTCGTCGAGCGGCCAACCATGAGAGACCGAACCCTCGAAAGCCAACTGCGATTACTCACTCTGCAGTTGGATAACTGGAAGAAGCTGCACGACTTGATCACCTATGGGTTGGACAAGGCGAAGCCGATCATTTCCGCGGAACAGGAACGCCAATTCACAGAAATTCGGGCGAATCTTTTGCAGGAAACCGAGCACGCTTTCCGCGAACTCGGCGTGCTGGCCGAACTTTCCGGCCGGGCGATGAATGTTTTGCAGCGCGGGGTTTCAATGCGCGGGGTGCGCGAGTTACCGAACGAAGAGATTCGCCGGCTGGAAACGGATTGGAACGGCGTCTTCACCAAGTTGGGGGTAATGCAGGGCCAACTGAAGACCCGCCGGAAGTTTTTAGCCGGGCATACAGCCTTCTCTTATCATTTCGCTAGACTTTTTCGGCGGCCTGCGGTGAGCTCTTAAGTAGCTGAGATCGAACGACATTCGCGCGCTGGGCGTGCGGGCTTCCGGAAAATCTCGGATTTCTCCCACGTAAAGCGGGAGTGTTTCCCGAATAGGTTATATGGCTAAGCTCACGAAACGAGACATCGTCGTCGCCATTAGCAATCAAACCGGAATGGTCCAGCACGAGGTCTTTGAGGTCGTCCAGCGGACGCTCGACCACATTACCGACAGCCTGGCCAAGAATGTTGCGGTGGAGCTGCGCAATTTTGGCGTCTTTCAACCTCGCTTAACCAAGCCGCGTGTGGGACGAAATCCCAACCAGCCGGGCAGCAGCTTTACCATTCCGTCGCGCGCGACGGTAAAGTTCAAGGCCGGCAAAGTGATGCGGCAGCGCGTGGAAAAGTTATCGCGCGAGCTCAAAGACGCGTCAGAGAAAAAGGAAGCTTTGGAGCAGAGCGCGACCCGTCCCGCGGCGTAATTCTCGAATTGTTAGCCGCATGCGGGTTAATCGCCGCGCGCTGGCGCAGCGTCCTCCGGTTCGAGCAAATCGTGGATCGCTTCTTCCAAACGCTCGATATTTATCGGCTTAGTCAGGTGCTCAGAGAATCCGGCGGCGCGGGCTCGGCTGACATCGTTCTCCATTCCGAAGCCGCTTAAGGCGATTCCGCGCAGGCTTTTGGTTGAACGCAGTTCCTGCATCAGTTCGTAACCGGAACGATCTGGCAAACCAATGTCGCTGATGAGCAAATCGAATTCCTGTCCCTTTGCTTTCTCCACGGCTTCATCGGCCGTAAAAGCGCAAGTGACCTGATAACCGCGCCGCTCCAGGATCAAGCGCATGCCGGTGCAAGTGTCGACATGATCATCAACGATGAGGAGGCGCGTCGCTCGGGCGCTGGACCGTGTTTTCGCGCCGTCTTTTAGTTGGACAGGACGATTTTTCGTCTCATCGGCGCGCGGGCTCGCCACGGTGTGCAAAGTTACGGTGAAGGTAGCGCCCCGATTTTTTCCTTCGCTCTCGACCTGAATCGTCCCGCCGTGCGCTCCCACCATTGCTTTCGAAATCGCCAGCCCTAGCCCGAGTCCGCCGAAACGTCGCGTAATCGACATCTGTCCCTGCTCGAAGGCGTTGAATACCTTGCCGATCTTTTCGTGTTCAATGCCGATGCCGGTATCAATGATGCGGATTTCGATCGTCTCTTCAGAAGAATTTTGAGTCTCGATGACGACGCGTCCATCTGGTGGCGTAAATTTGACGCTGTTCTTGATCAGGTTCCAAAAGACCTGCTGCAGACGCGCCGGGTCG
>JALZAX010000396.1 GCA_030948055.1 Verrucomicrobiota bacterium
ATCGTGGACGGTTCTGGCCACACGATCGTTGGCGATGCAGATGCCGACATGCACGTGCCACGCGGCGCCAAATTCGTTCCCGCGCCCATGCGTTATTTCATGCGGTTCCATTCGGCGACCGGACTGCATGCGGGGTACTTGCCGGGTTATGCCGCATCACACGGCTGCGTGCGCATGCCGGAACAAAATGCGATCGCGTTCTTCAATGCCATCGAAGTTGGAACGCCAGTGCATGTCTTCGGGCGCACGACCTTGCAGCGCAATTATTCTCGCTACGGTGCGCAGCAGCCGCGTTATCAACGCCAGTATCGGCCGCAGTTCGATCCTCGCTTCTATGCGCCGCCTCCCGAGCCCTGGTATTGAAACTACTTGTTAGGCACCGCGCCGCGCGAGAGCAATCACTGCGGCGTGTTCGCCGCCGGCGAAGATGCGCTGGCCGTCTTCGGGCCTGCGCTCAAATCGACGAGATCGCCCAGGATATTTAGCGCTTCATCGCGCTCCGGATCGACCGGTTCTTTCGTCCCGTTGTCGTCGCCTAACAAGTCGCTGTCAGAATCACTCGCCGCTTCCGGCGCCACCGTGGCCTTTTTCGCGGAGGCTAATTTTCCCGGGAAAGTGATGAGCTGCAGATTAGGTTTGTCGACGGTGTCCAGGGTGAGCCGATAAATTTTTGCGTCGTCGTCCTTTCGCGCGAGACGATCCTTGGAGCGCGCATCCTTGCGCGCTTTGTCTTCGTTCAATTCCGTTTTCCGCACATCTTCATTCAACGAAATGCGGTTCTCATCGAGTTTGTGCCGCAACCGTTCCATGTCTTCCATGACGTAATGGAACTCCGGATCGGCTTTGACCCGTGATTCGGAACGGCGCTTCAATTCCTCCAGATAAATTTGCGGCGGCTCCGACCATTTTGTGTAACGCGCCTTTGGTACTTCGTCGTAGGGCAGACAATTCTTCAGCGCGCCTTCGCCGAATTCCGGCAGATCGGTTAACGAAGGCAGGACGATGTCCGATGCCACGCCTCGCAATTGCGTCGATCCGCCAGCCACGCGGTAGAACTTTTGGATGGTCAGCTTCAAGGCGCCATCTTCCTGCGACGCGCTTCCGAGCAACGAAGTGAAGCGGCCGATCTCGAGAATCGTTTGCACCGTGCCTTTGCCGAAGGTGCTCTTATCGCCCACGATCAGGGCACGTTCGTAATCTTGCAGAGCAGCCGCGAAAATCTCGCTGGCCGACGCACTTTGACGACTCGTTAGGACAACCAGCGGCCCGGAGTAAGCAATCGTCGGATCAGGATCGCTCGAGACGACGATGTTTCCGTTCGAACCTTTCGTTTGCACGATCGGTCCTGATTTCAAAAAGAGTCCGGTGAGCGAAATAGCTTCTTCGAGCGAGCCACCACCATTGCGCCGCAGATCAATCACGAGTCCGCCAACGTTTTCTTTTTTCAACCGTTTCAAGAGCGCGACAACGTCCTTGGTCGTGCTCTTTTGATGCCGCTCCATGTCGGCGTAAAACGAAGGCAACGTGATCCAGCCGAGTTTGACCGGCTCGCCGTTGCGGTTGGTCTTCATGATGATGTCGGCGCGCGCTTCCTGGTCTTTCAGCTTAATTTCGTCCCGCACCAGCTCGATCGTTTTGCGCTTGGCCGCGTCCGCAGAGTCTGACGGAACGACGAGCAAACGAACTTTCGTCCCTTTCTTGCCGCGGATCATTTCGACGACTTTGTCGAGACGCATGTCGCGCACGTCTTGAAATTCCGCCGGTCCTTGCGCGACCGCGGTGATCTTGTCGCCCACTTTTATTCCGCCGTGGCGCTGCGCCGGTCCGCCCGGGACGAGGCTCTCGATTTTCGCGTAGCCGTCTTCGCTCTTCAGCATCGCCCCAATTCCGACTAACGAGAGGCCCATATTGATGCTGAAATTTTTCAGGTCGGCTTTACTGAGATATTCCGAGTGCGGATCGTAAGTCTGGGCGAGCGCGGCCAGGAAGAGTTTCACCTGCTCCGGCTGATCTTCTTCATGCACGTTGCGCATCAAGCGATCGTAACGACGCGCGACCAATTGCGGACCCGGCTCGATCGGATGCTCGCTCAATTTTTCCTGGAGCAACTCGTTGGTAATACGCGCCTGCCAAATCTGATCCGCTTCGGCTTCGTCTTTCGGCCAGGAAGCTTTTTGCCGGCTCAATTCGATCGTTCCGTCGCCTTTGAATTCGGCCGGCGGATTTTTCAGCATTTCCTTCACCTTCGCCACCCGCGCGTCGACCCGCTTCTCGTAAAGATCGTAGATCTCGTAAGCCGGCTTAAGATTGCCCAGGAGAACATCGTCATCGATCGAGGTGCCGTATTTCTGGTAGAGCGCATCGACATCCTGTTGCGTGAGAAAAAGATGACTAAAATCGAGCAACTCGAGGTAGGTGCGCAGGAATTTTTTCGAGACCTCGTCGTTGAGGGGTTGATGTGTGTAATGGCCTTCCTCCAGCAGCCGGCCGACGGAAACTTCGACTTGTTCCAGATCGGATTTTGCCTCGACCGCTCGAGCCGCGAAAGCCAGCGGAAGAATTGCGAGAAGAGCGAATGACCGACGATTTAAGAGCTTCATTCTAGAAAAGACAGGTTTTGTAAGGTCGCAGACTTCAGGTTTGTGTGCAAGGTGGCGGCGTCTGTGAAGTAAGCGA
>JALZAX010000397.1 GCA_030948055.1 Verrucomicrobiota bacterium
GACCAGCACACCTTTCTTCTCATCGATCGCTTTCTTGAAAGCTTTCGTCGGAAGCGCGGCGACTTTCGGCAAATTGCCGATAATTTCCGGCCCTTCCGCGTTGATCTTTTTCATCCGTGGGTAGTAAGTCGGAACGGGCGGCGCAGTTTTTATCGCGAAATCGGTGAACTTCTCCACGTCGTCGAATTGCAGAAAAGGATTTGTTGAGCGCTCGTAGCCGATCGTGCTTTGCAATCGATCGCCGATATCCGCGCCGCATGGTGACCCCGCACCATGTCCCGGATGAATCATCACGCTGTCGGGCAGGCCGAGGAAATATTCGCGCAAGGTTTTGAATTGCTGCGCGGCGAGCTGCTTCGTCATCGAATTGCCTAACAAGTCAGGTCGACCCGCCGAGTTGACGAAAAGCGAATCACCGGTCAGCACGCCCCACGGCTTCTTCGGCGTCTCCGATTCCGCCATCTCAAAACTAATGTGCTCCGGAGTGTGGCCAGGCGTATGGCGCACGGTCACAATCGTGTCGCCAAACGCAAACGTGTCGCCGTCGTGCAACTTCTCCGTTTCGAATCCGTATTTCGCCCCAGCTTCGTGACTCACGAAAATTTTTGCCGACTCGAAGCGCGCACAAAGCTCACGCGCGCCGCTCACCAAGTCGGCGTGAATGTGCGTCTCAAAAACATGTGTGATCGAAACGTTCTTCTCGCGCGCGAGCTCGATGTATTTGTCGACGTCCGGCGTCGGATCGAAAACAGCGGCGATGCCTTCATCATCGTCGCCTAACAAGTAAGAAAGTTCCGCGATTCCTTCTGTTTGAAAACGTTCGAAGACGAGTGGCATGCGATGCGTCCGACGCGTCGACTTTAGAAAAAGCGCGCGTCTTGGGCAAGCACGTCTCTACCGCCGACGCCGACCGTAGGAGTATCCGCCGTGCGTTCTGCCACCCCCGATGGCGCGTTTGCCGCCGCTCATCGATTCGGGCTCAAAAAGCGCAGTGTATTTGTAGGCAAAATTATCCAGCTTCAAGCGCGGGATTTTCGCCCCGATGAAACGCTCGATGGCCTGCAACGATCCGACTTCCTCCCCGTTCATGAGGGTGAAAGCGTCGCCCACTTTTTGCGCGCGCCCCGTCCGACCGATCCGATGGACGTAATCTTCCGGATGCTCCGGCACATCGTAATTAATCACATGACTGACGCCGGCCACGTCGATGCCGCGCGCCGCAATATCGGTCGCGACCATGATTTCGTATTTACCGCTTTTGAAACCGTCGAGCGCTTCGACGCGTTCGCGCTGCGTGCGATTCGAATGCAAAACCGCCACGGAATGCCGGCCCTGCTTCAGCTTCACCGCGATCTTGTCGGCGCCGTGTTTGGTGCGCGAAAAAATCAGTGCGCTATCGAAGTTCGTTCGCTCAAGCAACGCCATGAGCAGTTCGAATTTCTGCTCCGCCGCTACGGGATAGACTGCGTGCGTCACAGTTTCCGCCGGCGAACGCTGTGCGCCAATCTCTACCGTTTCCGGATTGTGTAACACCCAGGAAGCCAGTCGTTCGATCTCCGGTGGCAGAGTCGCGGAAAACAAAAGCGTCTGTCGATCGGTGGAAATTTTTTCCACAATCCGGCGCACGTCCGGAAGAAATCCCATGTCCAGCATGCGATCTACTTCGTCGAGGACGAGCACGTTCACCTTGTCGAGGCGCATCGTGCCTTGCTGCAAATGATCGAGCAGACGACCGGGCGTCGCGACCACGATGTCGCTGCCGCGCGCGGCTTCTTCGCGTTGCTTGCCGTAGCCGACACCGCCATGGACTAACGAGGCGAACAAATTTGTGAAGCGCCCGTAATCGCGAAAAGCCGTCTCCACTTGCGCCGCCAATTCCCGCGTCGGTTCCAAAACCAAACAACGAAACGCACCGTGGCGCGCGAGGTTCGTTAAGATCGGCAAGGCAAACGCCGCCGTCTTGCCCGTGCCCGTTTGCGCCGTGCCGATCAAATCTTTTCCGGCGAGCACAATCGGAAACGCGCGCAGCTGGATGGGCGTGGGATCAGTAAATCCCATCGCCTGCGTGCCGCGCACTACTTCATCAGAAAGGCCAAAATCCCGGAAAGACACTCGCCGAACTTACGCCGATACAGATACTGCGCACATGGGAAAATCGATTCGCGTCCTGGTTATGGCCGACACGCACAATCATTTGCCGGCTAACCTCAATCGATTAGCCGACGACGTGGATGAAATCTGGCATCTAGGCGATGTCTGCGCGCCGAGTTTACTCGAGGAGATTCGTGCGGTCGGGCCGCCACTGGCACTCGTTAGGGGAAATTGCGACAGCGAAATGGAATGGCCGCTCGTTGTGCTATTGAAACGTAACGGCGTCTGCTTTCGTCTCGAACATATCCCGCCCAATCATCCGCCGGCCGGTGTTGATGTTTTGCTGCACGGCCACACGCACGTGCCCCGCTACGAACGTGTGGGAAGCGTTTTGTTTTTGAATCCCGGCTGCGTCACGCGACCAAACCGCGGCGCGCCGGCGAGCGTGGCTTATCTCGACATTGCCGCCGATGGCAAACTGAGTTGGAACCTGAAGACCATTCGTTAGGCGAATTATTCTGCGCGTAGCGCAATGATCGGATTCACACGACAGGCACGGCGCGCCGGCAACC
>JALZAX010000398.1 GCA_030948055.1 Verrucomicrobiota bacterium
TTACCTCGCCGGCGGCAGTGTCGATCAGGTGGTGTTGGCGCTGATCGCAGCCGACAAAGCCGGTATCTCGCTCGATTTCAATCGCGCCTGCGCCATCGATCTCGCGACCAAAGGCACCGGCAAGACGGTGCTGGAAGCGGTGCGCACGAGCATCAATCCCAAAGTGATCGACGTGCCGAATCCATCGTCGGGGCGGCAAACAATCGACGGCGTAGCAAAAGATGGCATCGGCGCGAAAGTGAAAGCGCGCGTCACAGTGCGCTCGCATCTCGATCGTTTTGTCGGCGGCGCGACCGAGGAAACAATCATCGCGCGCGTCGGCGAAGGTATCGTAAGCGCCATTGGTTCCGCGGATTCTTATAAGGACGTCCTGGAAAATCCCGACCGCATTTCCAAAGCGGTGCTGGCGAAAGGCCTCGATAGCAACACGGCTTTCGAAATTCTTTCCATCGATATCGCGGACGTGGATGTGGGCGATAACATCGGCGCGAAATTGCAAAGCGAGCAGGCCGATGCCGACAAACGTATCGCGCAGGCGAAAGCGGAAGTGCGCCGCGCGGCCGCCGTGGCGGTCGAGCAGGAAATGCGGGCTGAGACGCAGAAGATGCGCGCGAAAGTTGTCGAGGCGGAGTCGCTGGTGCCGCAGGCCATGGCGGAAGCGTTTCGTTCCGGCAATCTCGGCATCATGGATTACGTGCGAATGAAAAATGTGCAGGCCGACACTTCGATGCGCGAATCAATTGCCGGTGGAGAGAAGAAGATCGACGGCACGCCGTAACGGCCTAACGAGTGGTGCGTATGCATCTTCTTGCCGTCGCGGAGAACATTTTCTTTCTCGTTCTGGTCGCGATCATCGGACTGATTCGCTGGATCATGGCCGCGTCCGAATCCGCGAAAAATTCGCGGACACAAAAAGGGACAGATCAGCCGGTGCCAAACGCTCCCGTGCCGCGCGCGCCGACCCAAACGGAAGAAGAACGCGTCCGCCGATTCATGGAAGCTCTCGGCGTTCCGGCTTCAAATGCGCCGATGCCGCGCCAGGTTAAACCGCCGAAACCAGCTCGTAGCAAAGTTCGACCAATTGATCCTTTCCCCAAACCACGCGGCGGGCCGTGGCGACCCGAGCCGGTTGTTACGTCGGCGCCCCCACCACTTCCGGTCACGCCGGCGAGGGTTACGGATCTTCCGACGGTTCAAACCGAAAGAAGCGTGGCGCCTGTTTTCGAAGTGCAGGTGGTCGAAGGCCGGGCCGAGGAATCTCTCAAGCCTACTGCACTCGTTAGGCCAACTACCGTTGCTTCCTCAGTTGGCTGGGCCGCGCGTCTGGCCAGTGCTGCTGGTCAGCGGGATGCAATTGTTCTGCGCGAAATTTTCGGGGCGCCGCGCAGTTTGCAGCCGCTCGATTTGCATTCGTTAGGCTAAAAGAAAACGCCGGAGACTTGCGTCCCCGGCGTTCCCATCCCTTTTTTCCCAAAAACAATTCAGTGACCTTGCGTCTGCTCGTCGTCTTTCTGTTTGTAGATTTGCTCGCTCAGATTATTTAGTTCGCGGACCGAGGTGATTCCTTTTCCATCAATGATGCTTTCATGCAGAGGTAAACCCCGCTCGCGCGCGCTGGTTGCAGGAAAAATTTTGCGTATGCGCAAAAAAACGGACTCGTTAGGCAAATCGCAGTTAAAGCGCACGGCACCGGTGCGACAATTCACTTGCGCGCCAGCGCTGATGCAGCACGATTAGCTCACTCTCGCCGGCGTGGCGGAATTGGCAGACGCGCTAGACTCAAAATCTGGTACTCGCAAGAGTGTGTGGGTTCGAGCCCCTCCGCCGGTAAGATCTTACGGGGTCGAACGTTTTCCCGCTCCCTCGAGACAGAACGGTTTGAAACCAATTCAGCGTCTGAAGTGGCAGCGTTGACCGGCTACCCGTTGACGCAAGTCTTAGTGGCCGTTCTTGGGGAAACCTTCCTGATGAATATCGTCGTGGGCCTGTATTTTGGTGAGCGCGTCGCGATCCCACCTTTGCACGTTGCGCGCTTCGGGCGAACCTTCTTCGACCCATTGGCCACCGAGGTTGCTACCTGTGGAACTCTTCACCCATACGTAACGCTTACCTTTGATGATCTTGACGTTCGGGTTGTTGGCTAAAGCCGCCGCGTTCACCACTTGTCCGCTGATGTTCGTTCCCGCGCCAACACCATCAAGTTTCATGGCCACGCCGCCTTTCGCAAATCTTCCGCCATCTACTGCGTCGGCGGAGACTTTCTTTTTTCCTGCCGAGACGACGAGCGCGTACTGGCCGCTCGGCGCGCCGGCACGTGAGTTGAACTGGACGACGTAATTCCCGGCGCCAACCTTACCGGTCGAGAAGGTGCCGTTGCTAGCGGTCCTTCCTTTGAAGGCTACCTTGCCGTTCGCGTCGCTGACTGTGACATCAAGCGCGGGCGCCTCGGCAGCGTATACTACTGACGCCACGATAAGAGGGAGGGTGACTAACAAAAACCGCATGGTCGTTTTCATCATGGCAAGAAGATATTCAATTCAGAGGGGCCGGCCAAGCAGAAAGCTAGCGCCGCGGCTTTATTCACCGATCGACTAACTCCTCCAGCATATCGAGCGGCAACACCATTCGTTAGGCAAACGTCGTGGAATTCGCGGATGTTCGC
>JALZAX010000399.1 GCA_030948055.1 Verrucomicrobiota bacterium
GATTCAATTGCCGCCCGGAAGTCACGCTGGTGACGATTTAGTTTAACAAGAAGTCGGCACGCGTTGGGCGAGTGCGACCGCGTGCGGAATTGCGCCCGCGACAAAGCTAAGACATTCCACCGCGCCACTCGGCTTGCCCGGCAAGGCGATGACTAACGATTGCTCGACCACCGCCGCGAGACTACGCGAGAGAATTGCATTGGGTGTGATCTTCATCGATGCAGCGCGCATCGCTTCGCCGAAGCCAGGAAGCTCCACCCGCATGATTCCACGAACCGCTTCCGGCGTAACATCCCGCACGGCAATGCCAGTTCCCCCAGTCGCCAAAATCAGTCCGCAATTCTGCGCGCAAAACGCATGGATCGTTTCCTGAATTTTCGCCAGCTCATCCGGAATGACGGCTTCGCTTTGCACGTTCCAGCCGTATTTCTGCGCGGCCTCTTTCAGAGCCGGTCCACCCAGATCGGCATAATCGCCAGCCGAAGCGCGATCGGAAATGGTGATGATGCCGACGGCGATTGTCATTCGCCGAGGGGACGCTTGGTTTTCGAAAGCAACCGCACGTCGGAAATTTCCATCTGCTTATCGACCGCTTTGCACATGTCGTAAATCGTCAGGAGCGCGACAGAAACGCCGGTGAGCGCTTCCATCTCTACGCCCGTCTGCGCGGAGGTGCGCGCGGTGCATTTAGCTTCCACCGCATTTTCGCCTAACGAGAGGTCGAGATCGACACTCGTAAGATTCAGGCTGTGACAAAGGGGAATGAGTTGTGAAGTTTGTTTCGCCGCCTGAATACCAGCGATGCGGGCGGTGGCGAATACATTCCCTTTCGCGATCTTGTTCCCCGCGATGAGCGCAACTGTTTCGCGTTGCAATTTGATCCGACCCGCTGCGATCGCTTCCCGCGCGCTGATCGGTTTGGCGGAGACGTCCACCATCCGCGCACTGCCGTCTTCGGCGACGTGTGAAAGACGCGCCATTAATTAACCGCCAATCGCGACCATCTTACGATTCGGCTGATACGCGTCGCGAAAATCGTGCTGCTGCGGTTTGCGCTCGACCACATGGAGGAAGAAACGCTCGAGTTCCGCATCGCTCGCCCCTGCGCGCAGTGGCTGCATGATGTCGAACTCCAGATAACTGCCGAGGCAGGGACGCAATTTCCCGTCGCAAGTGAGGCGGAGTTTGTTGCAGCTCTCGCAGAAGTGCAGATTCGTCATCGCGCCAATAAAACCAACGCGCTGATTGCGACCCGGAATTTGATAATAAGTAGCCGGCCCATTCGTGCGGAAAGTGGGCTCCGGAATGAGGGAACCGTAACGCGCTTCCAGTTCTTTTTGCGCGGTGCGAATCGGAAAGAATTTTTCTTCCGACAAAACGTCGCTCGTGCTCACCGGCATGAGTTCGATGAAACGCAGGAGAAGATTCCGTTCCGCGGCAAAATCGACTAACGAATGCAATCGCTCGTCGTTGCGGCCGCGCATCAGGACGCAGTTGAGTTTGATCTGCTCGAATTTCGCGGCCAGCGCGGCGTCGATTCCCTGCAGAGCTTGCGGAAGAAAATCGCGACCAGTCGTTAGGCGATACTCTTCACGATCGAGTGTATCGAGTGAAATGTTGACCGTGCGCACACCAGCTTCGCGCAACGCGCGCGCCATCGATACGTTCGGTTTCACCTCGCGCGCGAGCAGCGTTCCGTTGGTCGACAAACCGATATCGTCGATGCCCCGGATGCGGGCGAGTTCCTGACAGAACCACAGGACATCGCGACGGGTCAGCGGTTCCCCGCCGGTCACGCGCACTTTTTTCACACCGAGTCGCGCGGCGATGCGAATGAGACGAAGGTTCTCCTCGAAACTCAAGATGCCTTCGCGCGGCAGCCATTCCTGCAACTCCTGCGGCATGCAGTAGGTGCAACGCTCATTGCAACGATCCGTGATCGAAACGCGCAGATACGAAATGCGGTGCCCGAATTTATCCTCCATGTCTTGGTTAAAATACGAGAGCGCTGCCTCGAAAACAAGGCGCACAAAGTTGACGCTCGCGGGCGCAAGGTTAGCTTGACGTATGACGCGGCGATTACTTTTCGGGGCGCTGATGATCGGCGCGCTATCACTCACATTCGGTTTCACGGGATGCACCACGGTCGAAACACGCATCTCGGAAAAACCAGATGCGTTCCATCGTTTGTCCCCGGCGGATCAAGCCTTAGTCCAACAGGGTAAAATCCATGAAGGCTTGCCGAGGGACGCGGTCTACATCGCGTGGGGTCCGCCGAGTCAGCGAATTCCCGGTCGTAATCGCGGATCGATTGTCGAGACGTGGATCTACGACGCGACCGCCGCGGGCGATTACCCAGGTCCATTTGCCTACGGCTACGGATATGGTGGCTATGGCGTGGGTTACGGGCTCTACGGGGGATACGGTCGCCGCTTTCGGCATGGCCCGTATTTCTACGATCCGTTTTACGATCCGTATTTTTATAATCACGCTAACATCGTGCGCTATCCGGAGCGCACCGTTTCGTTCCAGAACGGTCGCGTGATTGCCTTCCAATTTTTGCCCGCCCCTCGCTTCTATTAAAGATAGACGGGCGCGAGGGCCGTGGTCTAACGAGAGCTAGATGGCTTATTCTTCTTT
>JALZAX010000067.1 GCA_030948055.1 Verrucomicrobiota bacterium
ATTGCGCTCGCAGCGAAATACGACAGCGAAATCATGCTCGAGCGCTTCATCGCCGGTCGCGAATTTACCGTCGGGGTTCTGGGAGATCGAGGCCTTGCCGTGGGAGAAATCATTCCGGCAGCGGCGGAGATTTTCGATTACGCCAGCAAGTATCAAACCGGTGGGGCGCGCGAAATTTTTCCGGCCGATCTCAGCGCGGAAGCAACGCGGCGCGCGCAGGAATTAGCGCTGGCGGCGCATCGCGCGTTGAAACTGCGCGATTACAGCCGCGTCGATTTTCGCATGGATGCGGATGAAAATTTCTGGGTGCTGGAAGTGAATACCTTACCAGGCATGACCGCGACCAGTCTCTTGCCGCAATCCGCGGCCGCAGCCGGAATAAGTTTCGCAGAATTATGCGAACGAATCTGCCGCAGCGCCACGGAGCGAACGAAATTGCCTAACGAGTCCTAGGTTTCGAGCGCCGCGATGGCGCGCATGACGCGTTCGCTCAATTGCTGATACAACTCTTTGCTGCGCGGTTGCAGATCGGCTTCGGTAAAATGAATTGGTTCGCCGATGGCGATGGTGATGGGATGAAAACGCAATCGCCCGCCGCCGCGCGGCAATGCTTCATGCGCGCCGGAAATTCGCATCGGTAAAACCGGCGCGAGCGTCTTTGCAATCACGAAACCAAGACCGGGCAACGCCGGTTGCAGATTTCCGTCGAGGGTGCGCGCGCCTTCGGGAAAGACAACGGTGGCGTCGTTGTTCTTAAGAATACGGATGAGCGCTTTCAAGGCGCTGCGATCCGCCCCCTCCTGATCGACCGGTACGACGTTCAGTTTCGGCAGGAGCCAACCGAGCACTGGAACATCGAGCAAATTTTTACGCGCGAGAAAATAAGTTTCGCGACCTGATGCGACGCCCGCGAGTGGCGGGTCGAGGTAACTTTGGTGGTTGATCGCGATGATGAGCGGACCTTCCAGAATGCGCCGTTCGCGGTGCAGAACGCGAAAGTGGAAAAAGAGACGGCCGAGCATCTTCGCCAGGTAAAAGCCGCCCCAATACCAATAGTTGGTGCGGCGGCTCTGGCCGTTCTCGTTCACGAAACCGAAAGACCTTTCGCCTCCAGTTGACGGACAATTTCTTCGACCACTCCTTCGATGGAGAGATTTGAGCTATCGATCAAGTGGGCGTCGGGTGCGATCATCAGCGGTGAATCGCGGCGCGAAGAATCGACGCGATCCCGCACAGCGATTTGATCAAGCTGACCCTGCGCGGCCCGGCGTTGCGAACGAATCTGCGGCGAGGCATCGATGTAAAATTTGTAGGGCGTTTGCGGGAAGACGACGGAGCCGATGTCGCGTCCTTCCATGACCACATCGTGCTCAATCGCGTACTGGCGCATCTTCTGGACAAGAATTTGTCGGACGCGCGGGACGATGCTGACTAACGAGACGTGGTCGTTCACCTCGACATCGCGGAGATGTTCGACCGGATCGACGTCATCAATAAAGATACGCGAGTCGTTGCCTTTCAGTCGGCAATCGAGACGTGCTTCTTCGACTGCTTTCACCACTTCGGTGGTGGCGGCCGGATCGATTCCGCGATTGAGAATGTACCAGGTAACGGCGCGATACATCGCACCGGAATTGACGTAGACGAATCCGAGTTTGCTCGCCAGCTCGCGCGCGACGCTGCTTTTGCCGGAAGCGGCCGGACCGTCAATCGCAACGACCTGCCGATAAACTGACGGCGTGTCGAAATTCATTCTTCATCAACGCGCGAGGGAGTGAGCGAGCTGATGACCGGCGTAGTGATGCGAACGCGTCTCGGACTCATGAATTCTTCCAAGGCTTTGTCGAATTCGGGATAGGATTCATGCACACATTGCGCATCCTGCACGACGGTTTCGCCCTCGGCGAAAAGTCCGGCGACGGCGAAAGCCATGGCGATGCGATGATCCCCGAAACTGGCCACGCGCGCACCGCGCAATGTTCCGCGACCATGAATTTCCAGGCCGTCATTTAACTCGATCACTTGCGCGCCCATCGCGCGGAGATTGTGCGCGATGGCGGCGATGCGATCGGTTTCTTTCACCCGCAACTCTTGCGCGTGTCGGATCGTGGTAGTGCCACTGGCGATCGCGCCGGCCACGGCGAGAATCGGAAGTTCATCGATCAATTGCGGAATCTCTTTGCCTTGAATCACCGTGCCCTTGAGTGGCGCTCCGGTGATTTCGACGATGCCGCGCGGCTCGATTTGATCGACGTCTTCAATCGCTTCGCGCACCTGCGCGCCCATGCGAATGAGCACTCCGAGCAGCGCCGTGCGTGTGTCATTCAATCCGATGTGACGCACGAGGAGATGACCACCAGGTTGCGCGCCAGCTGCGACCAACCAAAACGCGGCGGAAGAAATATCGCCGGGGATGTCGAAATCGCGCGATTCGGGAACTTGATCGCCGAAAACACTGACACCTCCGTCTTCTTCTTTCGCGGTGCGGACGAGAAAATAATTCAGCATCAGCTCGGTGTGATTGCGGCTGGGCGACGGTTCGTTGACCGTCGTTTTTCCTTTGGCGAACAAACCGGCCAAGAGGAGCGCGCTTTTCACCTGCGCACTGGCGACCGGCGAAGTGTATTCAACGCCTTTAAGATTCGAACCGGTGATGCGCAGCGGCGCGGACTCGTTCGGCCCTTCCGCCACGATGGTCGCACCCATCTGGCGCAAAGGTTCGATCACGCGATCCATCGGTCGGCGCGAAAGTGAGGACGAACCGACCAGCCGGCTATCGAATGGTTGTCCTGCAAGCAGACCAGCGAGCAATCGCATGGTTGTGCCGGAATTCCCGCAATCAATATCGCCCGGCGGCGGGGTGAGCAGTCGTTTCTTTCCATGAACGATCAGCATCTCCGGCTCGGGTTGCTCGATCTTGATCCCGAGCGCACGCATGGCCGCGACGGTGCGCAGACAATCTTCGCTCGGCAAAAATCCGCGCAGCACGCAAACGCCATTGGAAAGTGCGCCGATGATGACGGCGCGATGCGAAATGCTTTTGTCGCCGGGGACCGTGATCTCCGCGTCGATGCGCGCCGCACGTTTTACGCGAAATTCCATGTGACCTTAATTCGAGACGAGATGCTGGCGTCGGCGCGAGAAAAATCCGACGACGCGGAGTGGAGCATCGGATAATCGGCGGGCTTGTCCAGCGCGCACAACCGACCTGCCGGCGGCAATTATTTTACCAGCCTTCCACGCCCGCAATCAGTTTACGGAACCAGGAAAATTTTCTGCGTGTAAGGATCTTTGACTTCGGTGCCGGGCGCGTAACCGCGCACGTCGGTCATCTTGTCGGGCGAATACGGACTGCGCACGAAACCGGGTTTGCCCGGAACCGGCACGGCGTAGGGATAATCGCCTTTCGCTTTGGGCGCGGCGTTCGAGGACGGGGCCGGAGCATTATTTTCGGCAGCCATTTCCGTCGCCGGTGCGGGTGCGCTCTGAGTCGTCGTGGTGGTGGTGGTTTGTGACCCGTCCTGGAACGGTTGCGGTTGCGCCGGATATTGGCTCTGCGTCTGCTGTGGATATTTCGGCGCGGGCCGGTTGTTTCTGCGCGGAGGCGGCTCATCAATCTCGCAGGCTGTGAGCGCAAAAACAGAGAGCAAACCGATGCTAAGGGAAAATTTCATAGATGTGTCCGACGAGTCTTGTCCGTTCTAATTCAATGTCCCAAGGCTGACAATGGTTTATTCGCTGCCCACCACCGCTTCTGACTATTCGCAATTCTCGGACCAAATACAATTTTGCAGAACGCGATTTGCGAATCAGAGGTGCGTATGACGAGTCACAGGGGCGAAAAAATTCTGGTGACCGACGATGACCCGATGAGTCGCCGCCTCCTGATCCGCGCGCTCAAAAGTGCTGGTTTCGTCTGCGACGAAGCAGCGAACGGCAGCGAGGCGTTGCAGAAATTGCAGAAGGATGTGCCGTCTCTTTTGCTGCTCGATTTCGATATGCCGGGTTTGAATGGGGCGGAAGTGTTGAAGCGGTTACGCGTCGATGACAATCCTCAGATTGCGCAATTGCCGACGATCATGTTGACCGGGCACGGTGGCGAAGAGAGCGAAGTGCTCTGCCTGGAAGCGGGCGCGGATGATTTCGCGACCAAGCCGATCAACCAGGCGGTCTTGCTGGCGCGGATCGAAACGCATCTGCGTTTGCGTTCGCTGCGTGAGCAGTTGCAAAAACAAAATGATGAACTGGAAGAGTGGCGCACGAACACAGAGCGCGATCTGGAGGCGGCGCGGCTCACACAACAATCGCTCATTCCACAAAAACCGCCGCAGCTTGACGGCTGGGAGGTCGCGGCGGCTTATCGACCAGTCATCCAGGTGGGCGGCGATATTTATGGATGGCTGCGCATGAGCGATGGCCGCACGCTTTTCTGGATGGCAGATGCAACGGGGCATGGCGCGTCGGCCGCGCTCCTCACGACTTTAGCGAAACTGCTTTTCCATCACGGAATCGTCGAACACACCAAACCGGCCGAAATCATGCGCGCGGTCAATAATGATTTCCGGAGCATTTTCGGCGCGCGCAATTTCATGACCGCCATGTGTGTGGCGGTCGATCCGAACACTGGACGCGCCACCGTAGTAGGGGCGGGGCACCCGCCACTTCTCGTTAGGCGAGAGAGCGGCGCGACCGAGTCGATTCCCTCTTCCGCTCCGCCACTTGGTCTGGTGGAAGACTCTGGATTTACCGAAACCGATGTGGATCTGGCCCGGGGCGATTCCTTTTTTCTCTATACCGACGGATTGTACGGGAGCGACCACAGCGAAGCACATCGTCTCTCGCCGGAACGGCTGGCGGAGATGTTGCGGCCTAACGAATCCAGCGCGGAGGCGTTGCTTAAACGGGTCGTAACCAACGCGATGAATGGCAACGGTGACAGGCCGCCGCCGGATGATGTCGCCGCCATGGTGGTGAAACGCCTAAATTGAGAGCGCAAAATCTTTTCTCCCAAAGGAAAAATAGTATTGCCCTGTTCCGAGGGAGGGATTAAGCAAGCCTTTATGCCGAAAACCACTTCCAGTAAGAAACGCAAACCGAACGCTGCCTTCATGCGGCCCGTCCAGCCCGACGAAAAGCTTTCCGCCATTGTTGGCTCAAAGCCCCTTCCGCGCTCCGAGCTCACGAAAAAGCTTTGGGATTACATCAAGAAAAATGGGTGCCAGGACAAGAAGAAGCGCACCATGATCAATGCCGACGACAACCTCAAGCCGGTCTTCAACGGCAAGAGTCAAGTCAGCATGTTCGAGATGACCAAGCTCGTCTCCGGACACCTCAAAGCCTAAAGGTAATCAAATTTCGTTTTGGTGAAGCCCGGCGTTGCGACGTCGGGCTTTCGCTGTACCGATGTTGCGTCCGCGAAGGACTTGCCGGAAACTAAAGGCGTGAAATTTATCGGCAGATTTCTTTTGGTGCTTTTCGCGCTCGCTACTTTTGCCGGCGCGCAAACCAAGCCGGGTTGGCTGACTGATCTGAAAACGGCGCAGGAACAAGCGAAGACCAACGGGAAACTTTTGCTCCTCGATTTCACCGGCTCGGATTGGTGTGGCTGGTGCATCAAGCTCGATCGCGAGGTTTTTTCCAAACCGGAATTCAAAGACTACGCCACCAAGAATCTTGTCCTGGTGGAACTGGATTTCCCGCGCCGAAAAGAACTGAGCCCGGCCGAGAAAAAGCAGAACTCCGATCTGGCCGAGCAGTACCAAATCGAAGGTTTTCCGACCATTATTGTCCTCGATACCAACGGAAAAAAAATAGGCGCGCTCAGTTACGAGGCGGGTTTGCCGGAAGATGCGAACGAAATGAAGGCAACGCCGCAGGCCTTCATCGCCAGCTTGGAAAAATTAAAGAAAGGTTAGACGTTTGCCATCTCCGCAATGCTTCGCATAGCGATGCAGGCCGGCCTAACGACTAGTTGCGCGGCATAGTGCGCTGCAACGCTTCCGCCAGTTCGCCGCGCGTAAACGGCTTCGGTAGTGCGCCGCGAAATCCGTAGGCGAGAAATTCCGAAAGCGCGGCTTCATCCGAATAGCCGCTGCAAATGATCGCGTTTACCCGTGGATCAATCGACCGCAATCGCTCGATTGTGGCGACTCCGCCCAGCCCCCCGCGAACGGTCGCATCAAGAATGACCGCATGAAATTGTTCGCCGCGCGTCATGGCGCGCTCGTAAATTCTAATCGCTTCCAACCCATCCGGGACTGCGGTTACGTCATAACCGAGCGTGCTGAGCAGTTGTGCAGTCAATTCGCGGATGGCCGCCTCATCATCCATCACGAGAACGCGATGTTGATTGAAGGTGCGCGCGCGACCGTCTTTTTGATCCTGCGCCAGCGAGGCCTCATCCGCTGCCGGCAGGTAAAATTCGAAAGTCGATCCATCATGCGAAGTCGTCTCGAGATGAAGAAAGCCTCCATGTTTGCGAATAATCGAATAGCTGATCGCCAAACCGAGCCCGCTCGCATCCGGCTTGGTCGTGAAATAGGGATCAAAAATCTTCGTGGTTAATTCTTCCGGAATGCCGGACCCGCGATCAGTGATTTCCACTTTCAGATAACGCCCAGTCGGCAGAAACGTGGTGGAGTTTTCATTAAGTTCCACATTGCGCGCCGCGATTCGAACGGTGCCGCCGTGCGGCATGGCTTCGCGCGCGTTGATCACGAGCGCATTTATTACCTGCTCGATTTGCGCCGCGTCCACTTCCGCTTTCCATAGGTCGGGCGCAATCTCGAGGTGACTGCGCAAGTTCGAACCATAGAGTGAGAACTCGGCCGAATGCTGTAAGAGGTGCGAAATCGATACGACCTTCTTCAGCGGCGCGCCGCCCTTGGAAAAAGTAAGCAGCTGACTGGAAAGATGCGCCGCGTGCTGCGCCGCCTGTCCGGCTTTGGACAGAAACCCGAGCAGATTTCCGCCATCGCGCGGCGCTTCGATTTGCGCCAGGCCGATGTTGCCGGAGATGACAGTCAGAATGTTATTTAGATCATGCGCAATTCCGCCGGCCAGTGTGCCTAACGACTCCAGCTTACTAGTCGTGAGACGTTCATCATCGATCCGTTTACGCTCGGTGATGTCGCGGAAGAAAACAGACATGCCGCCGTTGCTCGGGTAGGCATTAACGTCGAACCACTTCCTCCCCTGCGCATCGGTCGATTCGAATTCCACCGGAACGCGGTCGTCCATCACCCGGCGATAATTGATTTCGAATAGCGAATCGGTCAGGTCGGGAAATTTTTCCCAAAGTTTCGTCCCGAGCAGCTCGCCGCGTTTGCGTCCGAGTAGAATTTCCGCCTCAGGATTGAGGTAGGTAAATTTCCAATTGGCATCGACCGCGAAAAATCCATCGGTGGTGTTTTCCAGAATGCTGGTCATCGTGCGCGCTGAATCCTGCAACGCGGTGCGAGCTTCGTGTCGTTCGGCGAGCTCGCGGATCTGCCGTTCCGCGACGGACAACCGAATGTTGAGCAAATCGAGATCGAGTGGCTTGGTCAGGTAATCGTTCGCTCCCGCTTCCAGCGCGCTTTGCAAATCAGCCGTGTCCGCGCGGGCTGTGACCAGGAGGATGAACATGCGATCGCCGTGCTCATGCGCGCGCAGATTCCGGCACAGATCGACCCCGCTTTTTCCCGGCAGCATCCAGTCGAGAATCAAAAACGGGAAATGCTCCCTGGCCAGGATTGCCTCAGCCTCCTCGGCACTCCCGAACGCGACCACCTCATGGCCCCGCTGCTCGATCAGCCGCTGCAGACTGCGGCGGCTGTCGGCGTGGTCTTCGACAAGCAAGATTTTCACTCTAGGAGAAGCTGAAATCGCCCCTACCGGGCGACGCTACCCAACGTAGGGAGCAAGATAATTGCCAGCGGGGCGACCTTTATCCGATTGAACCGCTTTCAGCGCAAGGGGTCGCGCACAATTTTCGCGTTCCTTGCGTTGCTCGGGCGCTCTGCTAGATACAGCAAGTTTTCAATGGTCCTGCGCCGCGCGTTTTTTTGTCTCCTTTTGGTTCTGCAAACTGCGCGGGGGCAGAGCGATCCGACTGCCAATGCAGATGCGACGCGCGCCGCTATGCCGGCTAGTCCGCAGGTCACCTTCAGTTCGGTGCATGTAGACGGGCCCTACGTCGCGATGACTTTCGATGACGGACCGAGCGCTTCTCTTACACCGAAACTTCTCGATATTCTGGCGGCTCATCATATGAAGGTGACCTTCTTCGTCGTCGGCCAAAACGCCGCTGATCATCCGGAGATTCTGAAGCGTGCCGTGCGCGAAGGTCATGAAATCGCCAACCATAGCTGGTCGCATCCAAATCTCGGCAAGATGGGCGATGATGGCGTGCGACGGGAGCTCCAGAAAACTGATGATGCTATCAAAGCCGCCATTGGCTCGCGGCCTACCTTGATGCGGCCGCCCTACGGCTCGATCACCACACACCAGAAAAGTTGGATTCATCAGGACTTTGGCTACCGCATCATTCTTTGGGACGTCGATCCGAACGATTGGAAGCGGCCGGGTTCCAGCGTGGTCACGCGGCGCATTCTCGCGGAAACCCGTGCGGGCTCGATTATTCTTTCGCACGATATTCATCCGGGCACGATCGAAGCGATGCCCGCGACCTTCGATCAATTGCAGGAGAAAGGCTTTAAGTTCGTCACCGTTACGGAACTGCTGGCCATGCAACGGCCGCCGACTCCAAAACCATCGCCAAGCGCGCGAGCAGTCGAGACGCCCGCCGCAGCCGTTCCTAACGAGTAGTTCACGGCATGATTGCCGATCATTATTTACAGCTCCGCACCGAGTTGGAAACGGCGCTGGGCCAACTCCTGAAACTGAGTATCGAGTTGCGCCACGAAAGCGCCGGCATCGATACCTTGCATGGTTTGCTCAAGGACATCCGCGAGCCGCTCCTCTTCGTGGTCGCCGGCGAAGTGAAGGCCGGAAAGTCTTCTCTGCTCAACGCGCTCTTCGGCCAGGAATTCGCCAAAGTCGATGTCCTGCCTGCGACCGATCGCGTCTACATTTTTCGCTACGGCGATGAAGAAAAATCGGTCGAAGTCTCACCGCGTCTGACGGAGCGCTATCAACCGATTCCGTTCCTGCGCGACTTCAATGTCGTCGATACACCCGGCACCAACACGATGGTGGCCGAGCATCAGACCATCACGGAGAGCTTCATTCCGCGCGCCGATCTCGTGCTCTTTGTTTTTTCCGTGACCAACCCCTGGACGCAATCCGCCTGGGAGCTGCTCAACCTCGTGCAAAAGAAATGGCTCAAGAACGTCGTCTTCGTTTTGCAACAAGCCGATCTTCGCGACTTATCGGAGATCGAAATTATTCGACGCCATCTCGAAGATACGGCGATGCAAAAACTCGGATTCACCCCGCCGATCTTTGCCGTGTCCGCGCGCAAAGCGTTACTCGCGAAAACCAGTGGCGTCGATAAAGACCGGCTATGGAACGAGAGCCAGTTCGGACCGCTGGAGACTCAGATTAATCGCATGGTTACGGAAAACAGTGCGCGCGCTTTGAAACTGCAATCAATCGGGAAAACGGCCGGCTTACTTCTAGACGAACTCGACGACGAAGTGCGCGGCAGTTTCGAGTTGATCGAGCGCGACGAACAGCACCTCGCGCGTGTCACGACTTTTTTGCACATGCGCAAAGAACAAACCTTGCGACAAGTTGCGGGATTCTTGCGCGGGGTGGAGA
>JALZAX010000400.1 GCA_030948055.1 Verrucomicrobiota bacterium
AGCTCAGGTGCACGATGTAAACATGCGCGCCGGTCAGTTCGGCGAATGTCGTTAGGTGATGAACTCCTTCCGCCTCCACCAGCGGCGGTCGGCTTTTCTCGTGTTGCTCCGGCCCGACCAATCCCGCCGCCAACAATTCTTTCTGTCTCTCGAAGACGAGCGTCTCGTTTTCGCAATGCGCGGTTACGATAACGCCCAGTTCTTTCGCCAGCTTCAGCGTGTGATACAGCTCCGTGTCGTCGATTCCAAACGCGCCTTTATAAGCGAGGAAAATCTTAAACGACGCGATGCCTTCACGAACGATCTCTCGCAACTGCTTCGCATGAGTTTCATCAAAGCGCGTCACACCCATGTGATAGGTGTAATCACAGGCCGACTTCCCGGCGCTCTGTTGTTTCCAAAGATTGAAGCCCTCCAGCGCGCCCATGTCGCGCGACGGACAAACCATTTCGATCATCGTCGTCGTTCCGCCTACCAAGGCCGCCTTGCTTGCTGTTTCGTAAGTGTCCTTCGAGTACGTGCCCATGAACGGCAGATAGATGTGCACATGCGGATCGATGAATCCGGGAAAAACATACTTGCCGCTCGCATCGATGACTTCCGCGTTCGGCGGCGCGGTTAGATTGCGCTCGATGCGACTGATCGTTTCGCCTTCGCAGAAAATATCGGCGACATAACGATCCGTGCCGGTGACAATTTCTCCGCCTTTAATCAGGAGTGACATGGAAGAGCTTTTTTTAGCCACGGATTAACACGGATGAAACACGGATTTTATCCTTAGTTTCTTGATCCGTGAAAATCCGCGTTAATCCGTGGCCCTATTTCTTCCACACATCACCCACGTCGTCGCCGAACCAGCGCGTCGTCACAACTTTTTGCTGAGTGTAGAACTGCACGCCTTCTTTTCCCTGGATGTGCAGATCGCCGTAGAACGATTCGTCCCAGCCGGTGAACGGGAACATCGCCATAGTCGCGGGCACGCCAACGTTGATTCCGACCATGCCGGCTTTGACGCGATTCTTGAATTCGCGCGCGGCTTTGCCGGAGTTGGTGAAAATTGCCGTGCCGTTTCCGTAGGAAGATTTGTTGGCGATCTGGATAGCGGCATCGAGGTCTTCCATCCGCATCACGTTCAAGACCGGCCCGAAAACTTCTTCACGCGCGATCTCCATTTCGTTCCGCACTTGATCGACGATTGTGGCGCCGAGGAAGAATCCATTCGGCGCATCGCTAACCTTCACGCTGCGACCATCGGCAATAATCTTGGCGCCTTCCTTCTCTCCGTTCGCGACCAGGCTCATCACGCGATCGCGATGTTGCGCGGTGATGACGGGACCCATGTCGGGCTGCGCTTGCGTGTCGGTCGGACCAACTTTGATCGCGCGTGCGGCTTCGACTAACGATGGCAAAACATGATCGGCCGCTTTGCCGACGGTGATCGCGGTCGAGCCGGCCATGCAACGCTCGCCCGCACAACCAAACGCCGCGGTCGAAAGCGCCTCGACTGTTTTCGACACATCGGCATCCGGCATGACGATGATGTAGTTCTTCGCGCCGCCGTTGGCTTGCACCCGTTTGCCGTGCTGCGTGCCGATTTCGAAAATGTATTTCGCAATTGGTGATGATCCGACAAAGGAAATCGCCTTCACTTTGGGATGTCTCAGCAGCGCGTCGACGCAATCGCGACCGCCGTGCACAACGTTGAGCACACCTTTCGGCAGCCCCGCTTTTTCGAGGAGCTCGATGATCAGATTGACTGTGAGCGGAACTTTCTCGCTCGGCTTGAGGACGAAGGTATTTCCGCAAACCAGCGCGAGCGGAAACATCCACATCGGCACCATCGCGGGGAAATTAAATGGCGTGATGCCGACGCAAACGCCGAGCGGTTGATGCATCGTTTCGCAATCGACGCCGCGGGCAAGATTTTCAAGCGTATCCCCCATGAGTAACGTCGGCGCGGCGCAGGCGTATTCGACGTTTTCGATTCCGCGATAAACACTGCCGCGCGCTTCCGCTAAGGTCTTGCCGTGCTCGCGCGTAACGCTCTCACAAATACGATCGAAGTTCTCTTCCAGCAGTTGGCGATAACGGAAAAATAATCTGGCGCGCTCAATCGCTGGTGTGTCGCGCCATTCCGGAAACGCATCGGCTGCGGCCTGCACGGCTTCATCGACGACATCGGCGCCGCACAGTGGCACCTCCGCGATGGTTGTGCCGCGCGATGGGTTGAAGACCGGCGAAGTCCCGACACCGGAAATTTCCCGCCATTTGCCGCCGATGAAGACGGGACAAGTTGTCAGGATGTTATTCATAAGAGGAAATCCCAAATCCCAAGTTCCAAATCCCAAAGACGTCCCAAGCTCCAAGTTCCAATGTCGTCGCAGGATGTCATTTCCGGTAGATGCTCGCGAAGATCAGATGGAGCTCTTTTGCTTCGCGGTAAAGCGAACGCGCTTCATCGGCAAGCTTGGGCTCAGCAGCCGCAATGAGACGCAGGAAATATTTTGTTTCCTTAGCTTCTTTTACGCAACGCCCGATCGTGCAGCGAAAGTCCTTTTTTGAAACCCGTTCGTCCGCCTCGCAGTAGTTTGCTCCGACGCTTGTACCGCAACCGACCAACTGATCGA
>JALZAX010000401.1 GCA_030948055.1 Verrucomicrobiota bacterium
GAAGTGGGAGGGTTTTCGCCTTATACCATTGCGACTGAAATTGCGGCGCTTCTGGAAGCTGCTGAGTTTAGTCTCGAGCCAGAGTTGCCTGATACTTTGCGCAAGACCGCAGACGCATGGAACGAAAGAATCGAAGAGTGGACTTACGCGACTGGGACCGAGTTGGCGGAAAAGTGCGGAGTCGATGGCTACTACGTTCGGATTTCTCCCGCGACGAAAAACGGCGGCTCGCCGCTGGAAGGCAAAATCGAGCTTAAGAATGTGAAAGAGACCACGTACGTGCCGGCCGCGAGCATCGTATCTATCGACGCTCTCGCGCTCGTCCGTTTCGGCCTGCGCGCGGCGAACGACCCACGCATTCTCAACACCGTGCGAGTGATTGATTGCTTGCTGAAAGTCGATACACCGCATGGTCCCTGCTGGCACCGCTACAATCACGACGGTTACGGCGAACACGCGGACGGTTCGCCCTTCGATGGGACTGGCATTGGACGTCCGTGGCCACTGCTTACCGGGGAACGCGCCCACTACGAAATCGCCGCGGGCCGAATCGACCAGGCCCGACGCTTATTGAAAACGATGGAAGCATTCACCAGCGCGGGCGGAATGATCCCGGAACAGATTTGGGACGCTGACGATATTCCGGAGCGCGACCTATTCTTCGGCCATCCCTCCGGCTCGGGCATGCCGCTGGTCTGGGCGCATGCCGAATACCTCAAGCTGGCGCGCTCGATTCGCGACGGAAAGGTATTCGATATGCCGCCCGCGGCGGCAAAGCGTTATCTCTCGGATAAGTATGCCCGGTCTTAAGCCGACTTTTCCTCGCGAGCCGTTCGTTAGGCCAAAACATAAATCGATGAATTTTCCTTTGCCTTCACCTCGTCAGATAAAGCGCACGCGTGATATCATAGTAATCGGCGCGCCGGTCGGCGGCGGCGCGGCCTTGGCAGAACTCGTCGCTTGCTTCCCGCCCGATCTCGAGGCGTCCGTCTTCGTAGTTCTGCAGGCCACGGAGACACGCCCAATCCTCCTTGCCGACGTGCTCAACGGCCCGGACCGGATGCGTGCGACTGAGGCGATTGACGGCGAGGCAATCGCACAGCGGCGCATTTATGTCGCGGCAGATGGCAAGCACCTCACCGTCGGCGATGGCACGATGCATCTCTCTGCCACTGGCGCGGGGGATAAGCATTGGCCGTCGATTGATCTGCTCTTCACCAGCGCCGCAGAGGAATATAAGGATCGCGTCGTTGGCGCGCTGCTTTTGAATGCCAGGCGCGATGGCGCGCTCGGGCTGCACGGAATTCGGCAAGCAGGTGGTCGCACCGTGACGCATCGAAACGAACAGATGCTCCGCGAACCGAAACATCCGGATACCGGCGAAACGCTGGCTCATCATCACGTGGAACTCGCGGCGATCGCGCCATGCATCCTTGCTTACGTCAGGCCACTAAATCCCCAGGGCTCGACAGAATCGCGACCGGGTGGTTAAGTTTCTCCCCGTTGCAATGGGGCGCATGTTCCGTCTCCCGCGAGATCGTCGGCTTTCCTTTGCGCGATTGAGATGGAAACGCCTGCACAAGCCACGGAAGAAGCACTCCGTGAGCGCGAGATTACTTTCGCGGCGCTGGCCAAGGTCGCGCCTGTCGGACTGATGCGTTTCGATGCGAACGGGCGCTGCAATTATGTCAACGACCGCTGGCGCGAATTAGCGGGACTCACCATCGACGAAGCCATCGGGGATGGTTGGATGAGCGCAATCCATCCGGACGACCGGGAAGCAATTCTCGCTCGCTGGGCTCGCCTCCCGGACAGGGATGATCTCTTTCGCGAGGAATACCGCATTTGCCGGTCGGATGGCGTCATGCTTTGGGTGCTGGCCGAAGGCTGTGCGCTGCGCAATTACTCACGCGGAACGATCGGCTTTATCCGCACCGTTACCGACATCACGCGCCATCGCGAACTCGAGGCGGAGTTATCGGTTGCGCAGCAGGAACTCGAGCGGCGCGTCCGGGAACGCACCGCGGATTTGGAAGCGGAAATGATCGAGCGACAACGGCTCGAAAGGGAAGTCCTGCAGAGCAAGGAAAACGAGCAGCGTCGTTTCAGCAGAGATCTGCACGATGGGTTAGGTCAGTGCCTGACCGGTGTGCTCTTCCACACCCTCGCACTCGAGCGCGCACTCAAAGGGCAGCAGTCACCCCTCGCGTCCAACGCCGCCAAGATTGCGGAGTTGGTCGACCAAGCCATCAACCAGGCGCACGATCTTGCGCGCGGGATCTATCCGGTGCCGCTGCGGCCCGACGGTCTGATCAGCGCACTCGATGACCTCGTGCAGGCAATCAATCGATCGCATCCGGTCAAATGTTCGTTGCACTCCGAAAGACCAGTGCTGTTGGACGATTATGATGCGGCCATCCACCTTTACCGGATCGCACAGGAGGCGATCACGAATGCAATCAAGCACAGCCAGGGATCGCGTATCACCGTACGCCTGCATCAGACCGAAGACTCGTTAGCGTTAGTGGTGAGCGACGACGGAGTGGGATTACGTAAGGCGCATGCTGCGAAAGGTGGTCGCGGCTTGGATATCATCAAACACCGGGCTCGACTCATTGGAGC
>JALZAX010000068.1 GCA_030948055.1 Verrucomicrobiota bacterium
TCAGTACGACGTGCATGCGAACTGGAAGCTTATCTTTGAGAATTACTCTGAGTGTTATCACTGCCCGGGTGTGCATCCCATGTTATCGAAAGTTTCGCCGTACGATTCGGCGGAAAATGATCTCGTGGAAGGGCCGTTTCTCGGCGGCTTCATGTCGATCGCCAAAGGCGCGAGTCTCACCATGAGCGGAAACGCGTGCGCGTTGCCGGTGAGCGAGATCAAAGGCGAAGAGCACGCGCGCGTTTTTTATTATTCCATCTTCCCGAACATGCTGCTGAGCATGCATCCGGATTATGTGATGGTGCATCAAATCTGGCCGCAAGCGCAGGACCGCACGACGATCCTTTGCGATTGGTTTTTTCATCCCGACGCTTTCGGGCGCGAAGATTTCCATCCGGAAGATGCGATCGAATTTTGGGACGTGACCAACAGACAAGACTGGCACGTCTGCGAGCTGAGCCAGCAGGGGATCGCCTCACGGGCCTATCGTCCCGGGCCATATTCGCCGCGCGAGAGCATTCCGGCAGCGTGGGACAGGGAATATCTGCGTCACGTCCGCTGAAACAAAAAAGGCCGCTCGCCGTTGAAAACAGCGAGCGACCTCTAGAACTACAACTACTCGTTAGGCGTTTAAGGTTGCCATGCGACGCCCGTTCGAATGGCTCTTGCTGCCGTTGCTTTCGACGACTGTTAGCGATGCCGCAGTCTGCGGCTTTTCCGTCTTCGCCGGTGGCACGGTGAACTGAATCGGATCGCTCAAGACACCTTGCAGGTCGAGGAAAAGGGGTCAGGGAAGGAAAAGTGGGAAGGAAAAGGGGTCAGCGCTAACTATTGACACACGGCGGTCGGGCTTGCTAGACAGAGGCATGCCACGGTCCTTGCGTATCGAATATGCCGGCGCCCGTTACCATCTCATGAGTCGGGGAGATCGTCGGGAGGATATCTTTAAGGATGAAAGCGACCGGCTTGAATTCCTGCGCCTACTCGGGGCGGCCTGTGTGAAAACTGGCTGGCAGGTACACGCCTACTGTTTAATGACCAATCATTTTCATGCAGTGGTGGAAACCCCGCAAGCTAATCTGGCGGCAGGCATGCGCTGGTTCCTTGGGAGCTATACCCAGGGTTTCAACCACCGACACCGGCAATGGGGCCATCTTTTTGGCGGGCGCTACAAAGCACAATTGGTCGATGAGCGGGGCCGTAATTATCTCCTGCAGGCTTGCAATTATGTGCACTTAAATCCGAAACGGGCGGGGCTAATCGGACCGCGTGCGCGTTTGGAAAGCTACCGCTGGAGCAGTTATCCGGCTTACCTGCAGCGATCTTTGCGCCCCAAGTGGCTGCGGGTAGATCGACTGCTGGGCGAGCACGGTTTGGCGAGCGATTCAGCTCGAAATCGCCGCGAGTTTTCCGGCCGGATGGAGGCGATCTGCCCGGTCGACCTGGCTGGGGAAGATCAACCGCTGCGCCGAGGGTGGAAGCTGGGCGGGACGGATTTTGCGGAACACTTGGCGCAAAAACTCGGCCGGCGTGGGCGCGCGGGAGAACGAGCGAGCGAGCGTCGGGAAACCGACGCGGCCTTGGCCGAAAGCATGGTTGGCGCGGCGCTGGCGGCGGTGGGCTGGCGGGAGCTTGATCTGGCGCGGCAAAGTAAAGGGCACCCCGTGAAAATAGAAATAGCGCGGCAGTTGCGAAAACAAACCCCGATGCATCGACAATGGATTGCCGACCGTTTAACGATGGGCAGTGCGAGTTACGTTTCGAACCTTCTTGCCAGTGTCGATAGTTAGCGCTGACCCCTTTCGCCTCTTTCGCCTCTGCATCGGTTTCACGTAATGCTCGAGAGTATCGTCCGTCCGAGGTGGATCGCCGTTGTCCTAGCTTTTGGGTCAGTCTGCGCCCTGTCGCGAGCGGGTGACGCAGACGGCCACGGCCATCAGCAAATCTCGAATAGCTCTTCTAGCTCCGAGGAGAAGTTCGGCCCCGAGTCGTGGTATCTAGAAGCGGGCGGGGGCGGTTTATTCATCTTAAGTGAAGGCGACGAGGCTGGTGTAATAGGCGGCCAACCTATGCCCAACGGTGTTGGAATTCTCGGCCACCCGTCTACTGGTCGGAACACTTCGGCGTATGACGGATCGGGCGCATTCTTTTTGCGCGGGGGCTATCGGGTGAGTAGCCACTTATCATTTGAGGCGTCTTATCGTTACCTCGGGGAGTTTTCCTCTAACGCCAGCTTTGACCTAGTTACCGGTTTCTTTATCCCGGAATTTATCGCTTATTTGCAGAAGGAGCGCGATACTATGCATTCCTTCACGCTCGGGCCACGCTTTACATTCTATCCGACGGCACGGTGGGCAGTTTCGATTGGCGCGGGAGCAAACGCGTTACTCAATTTTCAGCAGATTACCACGATCGGCGATTCAGGAGACGTTGCACCAGATGGGACATTTTTCATAGTACCGGTTCATTTCAATGAGACCACCTGGAAGTTAGCTCCCTATGCCGACTTAAGGATAGCCTACGCGGTGACAACACAGCTTAACCTAGGTATGGAGTTTCAGTTCCTAGACCTACCGAGTCACATTGATCGGCAGGCAGGAGTAATAGGCCTCTCGGCGAGCTATCAGTTTGGAAAATCCCCAAACGACGCGGACGACGGTCTGGCAAGGTGGATAGAACCCAAGCCCGCCTCAGGGAATGCGTGGTACGCAGAACACGAGTGGAACCTAGGGCTGTGGAGCACCTATGTCTTTACTCGTGAGCCGCGTGGTTCCTATGTCAATTTCGATCAAGGCCTGACCTATCTCGGCGATCATTACCTAGGAGGTGAAAGTGCCTGGGGCGGCGGGCTGGACATTAAGTATTTCCTTTGTCGCTACGTGGGGATTGGTCTCGAAGGTGACGCTCTCCACGCGACTCGGCGCGACGAAGGCCGCAAAATCTTTCGCCAATTTACTCGAGAAGAAACTCGCGTCGTCGGTTCCGTTCTTGGCACAATCACCTTGCGGGTGCCGCTTGGCGATTCGCGACTCGCGCCCTTCGTCTTCGCTGGAGGAGGAAGAATCTTTGGAGGCGGCGAACGAAACAGAGTGATACCTGATCCACAACATTCCTTCCAAGTCCTAACAATTCATTCCGGCAGCAAATCCGAACCGGCGGGCCAGTTCGGCGGCGGGTTAGAGGTGCGCCTGACTCCGCACATCGGTCTAACAAGCGATTTTAGTTGGAACGTGATCAACGGCTCGCAGAATAATTTTCGCATGGTGCGGGCGGGATTAAACATCGCCTTTTAGGCGCCTGTTTACAAAAAGCGGTGAAACCACAGTTCGTGGGGCCATGATATCTGCGTCACGTCGGGTGAGGGCGCAGAAAAAATTCAAGTTTTCGAAATTCCGAATAGGCAGCGGCGGGTGCGATCAATATGATCGGCCACCTGTGCTCGATATTGCAGAACCGCAAACCTTCAACGGCTTCGAAGAGCGACCGCAACCGCGTGTTCTCGGACCCGATCTTTCGAAGCAATTGGAAGCGCTGCGCGTTCTCTTGCAACGTTCGCTGTGGCTCGCGGAAAAGTGCGCGGACTACGATGCGACGCAGATTCTGCGGACGCGCCTGACGAATCTTCAGGCAGCCGCGCTCATCGTGGTGGTGGGCGAAGTGAAGGCGGGTAAGAGCAGTTTCATCAATGCCCTCGTGCATGAGGATGTTTGTCCGGTTGCGCCCGGGCCGTGCACTGCCGCGATTCAAGAGTTGGTCTACGGAAGTGAGCCAGCGGTGACAAACATGGCTCGTTCCTGGGAGCGCGTTTTTCTGCCGAAGGAAGTGCTGCGCGAAGTGACCATGGTCGATACGCCGGGGACGAATTCGATCATCCACGATCATCAAACGCTCACAGAAAAATACATCCCGCAAAGCGATCTGGTTGTTTTCGTTTTTTCCGCGGTCAATCCCCACACCAAAACATCGTGGGAACTTCTCGCGCTCGTGCGCAAAGAGTGGCATCGGAAAACCGTTTTCGTCTTGCAGCAAGCCGATCGGGCCAGCTTGGCCGAGCTCACGACCAATCGCGAACACGTCCGCCAGTACGCGCGCGCGCGTAACGTGGCCGAGCCGGCCATTTTCACTTTGTCGGCGAGGCTCGAGCAACAAGGAAATCCGGACAGCGGCTTCGCCGAGTTCCGTCATTTTTTGCAAAACGCCGTCGCGCAAGGCGAGATGTGGCGAACCAAAGTCGAAGGCTGCTACGAGACGGTGCGCACGGTCATGAACAGATTGGACGCGCACTTCCGCGCGGAAAACGAGGCGATTGCGGCCGAGCGCGAATTTTATCAGCGGCTGCTGAAACGCGTCGAAGCGCGCGAAGCGACCGCCATGTCAATCAAGCAACTCATCATCGAGAAACTTTGCGCGACTTACGATAAGCTCGCGAGCCAATCGGAACGCGAATTTACGGAGGGCCTGAGTGTCGGAAAATTGTTTCACCGCGCCATTCCATTTTTGCGCGACAAGGATCTGGAGACATGGATCGCGCAACTCGAGTCGGGCTTGCAGGAATCGACGCGTAAACAAATCGAAGTCGAGGCGCCCGGATTATCGCAGGAACTTTTCGACGAGATCCAGGCGATGCTGGACGACGTGGCGCGAAGCATTGCGGGTCGCGAGGAAGGGATTCGCGAAAATGCCAACCTCCCGCGAACGACCGATCGACTGGCCATGCTGGAACGATTGCGTTCCAAGCTCGATCGCATCCGCGTAGGCGACGAAATTGCGACCGACAAAATCGAGCGCACGACCGATGTCCGAAGGTTCGCGTTCGCCGGCGCGGGGGTGGCGGTGGTCGGTCTCGGCATCGCGCTGCTTTCGCAAAGCAACTGGCTCTGGGCCCTCGGCGTCATTTTCGCCGGGCTTGGTGTTGGCTTGGTCGCGGTCGGTCTGCTCTGGCGGCGAACCGGTGTGCTGCGCGATTTCCGGGAGAAGATCGGCGATTCACGCAAGGAATTTCGCGAGCGCCTCGAAACGGAATTCAGCCAAATCTTCGACGGGCTTTTCTTCGAAGTGCGACAGGCGCTGGCCGAAACTATTTTCCGACTCGAACTGCAAAGCGCGCATGTCGCACCGTTGTTGCAGGAGATTTTCCACACCGGCCAGACCGCGTCGGAGATGCTCCACGGTTTCCAGCAAAATCTCAACGCGCCGCCGGTCGATCGGATCGGAGTTCGTTAGGCGAGGCGCAGGAATTCGCGCGCGGTCCCGGCGAGCAAGCTTGTTTTCTCCTGCGCGGAAATTTCGTTCATCGATTCGATGAGTTCGCCCGCGCGCTCCTCGCCCAGCGGAAAGGGATAATCAGAACCGAGCGCGATGCGTTCTGCGCCGAAAAGTTTCAGCAAGAACTTCAACGCCTCACGATCGTGGACTAACGAGTCGACATAAAAACGCGCGGGCTTTTTCTCGCTGGCCATGTAAGTGCGAGGATTCGTCTTGTTATCGATCGCCACCAAATCCGGCCGCACGTGAAAAGCGTGTTCGAGGCGGCCGATGGTAAACGGGAACGCGCCGCCGCCGTGCGCGAAGGCCACGCGCAGTTTTGGAAAACGATCAAAGACGCCACTGAACATCATCGAACAAATGGCCAGCGAAGTTTCCGCCGGCATTCCCACCAGCCAGGGTAACCAATATTTCGCCATCCTTTGTTTGCCGAGCATGTCCCACGGATGGACGAAAATTGCGGCGTTGGTTTGCTCGGCGGTTTTCCAAACTACGTTCAGCGAAGCCTCATCGAGGTTTTTGGACTCGTTAGGCGGGAGGTATTTGTTGGCATCGACATGCGTGCCGATCTCCGCACCACGCAATCCTAATTCGCGCACGCACCGTTCCAGCTCCTCAGCGGCCAAATCCGGATCCTGCATCGGAATTGTCCCTAACCCGGCGAACCGTGTCGGATGCGCGCGCACCACTTCCGCGATGTGATCGTTCAAACGCCGCGAAAGATCGAGCGCGTCTTGCGGTTTCGCCCAATAGCTGAACATCACCGGCACCGTCGATAACACCTGCATCGACACACCGGCACGATCGCAATCTTCAATGCGCCGCTGCGGGTCCCAAACGTTGTCGGTTATTTCTCGAAAAACGCGCTCGCCGATCATCATTCGCGCGCAGCACGGCCGATAATGTTCCATCCTAACGAATCCTGCGTAACCGTACTTCGCGTCGAGGTCGGGCCACTCGCGCGGGAGGATGTGTGTGTGCAGGTCGATCTTCATACAGACGAAGTTCCTGTAGCGTTCGCTGTCTCAGTGGACAAGCGTCGATCCTCTTGGAACTGCCGACGCGAACGAAACCGCTAGGGATAAACCCGAATGCCGACGCGGTCGATGTGATCACGCAACGCGGGAAGCTTTATGCTCTCGAAAGGCTGAACATCGTAGCGGTAGGGAAGCGGAAGCTCGTCAAGCTCAGCGGCAATCTCTTCTGCGGTCAGGCGATCGAGGTTGCCCCATAGGGCAAAATCGACATCGGAGCGACGGCTATGTGTGCCTTTGGCGCGTGAGCCAAAGAGTTTTACTGCCTCGAGTGTCCGATGTTGGCGAAAAACCGAGCGCATCAGTTCCAGCTCCGCGCTTGGTAAGCCGATCATATCAGGTTCTTCGTCACAAAAAACCCGTGCAACTCTTCAAAGGCGGGAAGGTACCGAGTCGCCAGCGCGCGGACAGCCTCTTCAAAAACACTGAAGTCGTAGGTGTGCGAGAGAAGATTACGATGGTTGAGCATATCTATCCAAACTTGTCCGTCGGTAATTACCCTGGCCGCGAAAGCTTGCTTGATGACTTCGCGCGGAGTGATCGGATCGATGAGGACGCCGGAATCTTCTAGAAAGTCCTTGGCAGTTTTCCACGCCAACTCCAGCGAATACTCGAACCGTTGCACGACTCCTTCCTTTTCAAGTTCGTTCAATGCATCGGGTCCTCGCTCCAAACCCTGGCGTAAAAGTAGCAAAGCGCGATCGAAACTCTGGAATCGCTGCTTCCATCGAATGTCAGATGAAGACATCAGCAGCTACAACTAAAACGGCTTGACCGGCTCCGGCTTTTTTACTTTCTCGCCGCAACTCTTACAGGTGCGGCGCGCGTCCTCGTTCCAAAAATCAAGCATCGCCTGGCTGAAATGCTGCACGATGTCGCCGCAATCGAAGTCGATGTCTTCCACGAGTGCACCACATTTCTCGCAATAAAAAATGACGTGCTCGTGTTCGCCGGCCGGTCGGCGACGTTCGACCACCAGGCCCAGCGTATTGGGCGGGCGCACCGGCGCATGTATGACATTCGGTGGAATAAAGAACGTCTCACCCTCGCGCACCAGATGATCGATGATGCGGTCGCCTTCGCGGATACGCACTTTGATGTCGCCTTTCAGCTGGTAGAAAAATTCTTCTGAATCGACCTGATGAAAATCATTCCGCGCGTTCGGGCCTTTGATGATCATGACGAAAAAATCGCGCCCGTCGTAAAGATAACGGTTACTAACCGGCGGTTTGAAAAGGTCTTTGTTTTTCTCGATCCAATTTTCGAGATCGATCGGCAGTTGAACGGATTGCGCGGGGGGATCGAAGAGCTCGGGCATAACGCAGGATATTTTCCCGAAGGCGCAGCGTCAACTTTGTCGCATGTGGCCGCCTGATCGTCCGCGCAGGACAGCGACGATTTCTGCCATCGTGCTAATCGCGATCTCCGCTGGCGAATCCGAGCCGATATCCAACCCGAGCGGAGCATAAACGCGCGCTAATTTTTCATCGGAGATCCCGCGCTCGCGCAGCGCGTCGAAGACCATTCGCACCTTTCGCTTGCTCCCGATCATACCGATATAGCCGGCCCCGGTTTGCTCGACCGCGACGGCCAGCGCTTCCCGATCTATCTCGTGATTGCGACTCACCATGACGAGGGCTTCGTCCGACTGCCACGCGTGCGAGCGAATAAAATCAGCCGGCGTGACATTCGTTAGGCGTTTTACCAACGGGGGCAGCTCCCCCAATGATTCCTCACGATCGTCGATCACGGTCACAAAAAAGCCGCAATCCGCCGCAAGTTTTGCGATGGCTTTGGCGCAATGTCCGCCGCCCACGAGAAAGATGGCCTCGTTCAGAATTTGCGGTTCAATCAGGACAGTTGCTTCGCCACCACAGATCGCGCCGAAAGAATCCGGTTCGCCTTCGTGCAGCGGATAACTTTTCAAGAGCGTTTTCTTCGCGTGCAAAGCGGCGATCGCTTCATCGCGCACTAGTGCTTCAAATTTTCCACCGCCGATCGTGCCGCTGATTTTTCCATCGGCATAAACGAGCATTTTCGAGCCCGCGGCGCGCGGAACCGAGCCCGTCGCCGCCGCGACTGTGACCAGCGCGCAGGGCAATCGCGCCTCTCGCGCCGCGATCAATTCCGCCAGCAGCGCGTCAGTCATCGCGCGCCACCGTCACTTCGATCTGGCCATGCGGTTCGTCCGTTGGAAGAAAAAGTTCATTTTCATTCGTTAGGCCAAACGGCGCGAGATTAATAAGCAGATAATGCTTGTTCGGCATTGCGAGATCGAGCCCGGAAATCTTCTCGCATGCAGTAAGCGCCGCCTCGCCCATTTGAAACAATGTCGTTTGCGCGGAGGGACTGAAATTGTCCGCGAAAATTTTCAGCATCGCTTTGAGAATCCCGTCGTTCGCCGTGGTAAAACTTTGCGGGTGATCGCTAAACCGCCAGGTCGCGCTGAAGGAAGTCGCAAGAATGCGATCGTTCGTTTCCGGCAAAGTGGTGAATTCGTCGCGCGGATAATTTTCGAAGCCGGAACCGGTCGATTTGAAAATCAGCAGATCGCGCACACCCGATGACAACAAGGTGTCGTTAGGCGTGCAAACGACGCGTGTAAACATTCGTGCTTCACTACCGGCGGTGAAGGAATGCGGGTGCGGCTTTCCGTCGATCATCATTCGTTGCCAGTTGCGCTCGGCAATTTCGATTTCCGCCTGCCCAACCTGAGAATATTTCGAGACAAAATGCTCACCCAGAGTGATGGCGAATCGTTCGATCTCATGCTCGAGATGTTGTTTGGCCAGAACGTTGACCGTGTTCTTAATTGTATCCGTCGCGACCACTTTGCTGTTGTCGCCGCTGGTGTAGGACGAAACGAAATCGCCCCGTAGCAGCGCTCGCACCTCGATGTCTTTCAGAGTGTGCGTGGCGCCTTCGCGCAAAATTTTCAGCACCCGCATCCGCGCTTTGCCGTAGCGATGCTCGATCACCTTCGTCATTGCCGATGAGAATTAATTCGTTTAAGCCGACAACGCGATGCCAAACCTCTCCGAAATGAATGCGATGGAACTTGAAACTTTCGCGCGCACAATCGGCTCGGCCTTCGAGCATTCGCCGTGGATCGCTGAACGGGCGTGGGCGCGAAGACCCTTTTCAGCCTTGGAAGATTTGCACAGCTCCTTGTGCGCAACCGTGGAAGCCGCAACTCGCGACGAACAACTTTCCCTCATCCGCGCGCATCCAGATTTGGTCACGTGCGCGGTCCTGACTCGCGAGTCGCAAAATGAACAAGGGAGCGCCGGTTTAGGAAATCTTTCCGCGAGTGAGACGGAGCAATTTCAGAACTACAACGCGCAATATCGCGAACGCTTCGGATTTCCGTTTGTGATTTGCGCACGTCTCAACCAAAAGG
>JALZAX010000402.1 GCA_030948055.1 Verrucomicrobiota bacterium
TTTTTTTCCCGCGCTGGGGATGGCTATATTTTCTCGTCGCAGCGTTGGTTGGTTATTCGCGAATTTATCTCGGGGCGCATTGGCCGAGCGATGTTCTGGCCACGGCTTTTATGGCCGCCGGTGAAACCTTACTCTTTATTGCGCTGATCGAATTGCTCTGGCGCTGGATCGCCGCGCGTTGGGCGCCGAAATTATTCGCACAGCATCCGCGCCTCGTAGCGCACGCCTCTGGCTTGCGCAAAACTCCAACGCAAGCGGGACGCATGCGCCACGACATATGACGACGACGCGCGCCGTCTGGCTGTTCCTCGCTCTGCTCACCGTCATCCGATGGACGTTGATCGGCACGATGGATCTCGCCTTCGATGAAGCGCATTACTGGATGTGGTCGGAGCGGCTCGCGCCGGCGTATTTCAGTAAAGGCCCGGGCGTGGCCTATGCCATATGGTCGAGTGTCGCAATCTTGGGTCCGACGGAATTTGGTGTGCGTTTTCTTAGCCCGGTCGCGGGCATGGCGACGAGTCTGTTGCTCTACTATTTCGCACGCCGTCTCTTCAGCGAAGCGACCGGTTTCTGGACGGTCATCGCGCTGAATGTCATCCCCATTTTCAACATCGGCTCGTTCGTCATGACAACCGACACGCTCTCTGTTTTTTTCTGGGTCGCGGCCATGTTCACTTTCTGGCTCGCGCTCGAGAAAAGTCCGCAGTTTTCCTGGCACTGGCCAATCACCGGCTTCCTGATTGGTCTCGGATTTCTTTCAAAATATACAAACGCGCTGCAGCTAATTTCCGTCGTGATGGTGCTCGCGCTCGTTCCGCGCTTGCAGCGGGAATATCGGCGTCCCGGAGTCTGGTTGCTTCTCCTCGCTTTCATCATCTGCGTCATTCCGCCGGTTGTTTGGAATGCGCAGCGCGGTTGGCCCACCGTCGGGCACTTGCGAAATCGCGGAAGCCTTGATCAACCGCTCGGGATTCATCCTGGTGAACTGCTCTCGTTTCTCTCCATGCATTTCGCAGTTTATTCGCCACTGCTTTTCCTCGCACTGGCCTGGGCCGTGATCGCGAGCTGGCCGAGCACGCGGCAGAATTTCAAAAAGCTTTTTTTGCTCTGGCTCGGCCTGCCAGTCTTCGGGCTTTATTTTTTGCTTTCGTTTTTTCACCACGCTTCCAACGCCAACTGGGACGGCCTGGCATTCTTGAGTTTCGGAATTCTCGCTGTTTCCTATTGGCGGGAACGCATCGAATCGCATCCGCAATTACTGCGCTGGGCCACGGCCGCGTTTGTTCTTTCTCTTTTGTGCAGCCTGGTCGCTCTTGATACGGACCTGCTGCACGTCGTCGGAATTAATCCTTCGAAAAAAGATCCGTCAGATCGAATGCGCGGATGGACCACCGCCACTAAGGCGGTGGAACAAGTCCGCGCAGAAGTCGAACAACAGCTCGGCGAAAAAGTTTTCATGATCGCGGATGAACGCGCGCGCGCGTCCGAGTTCGCCTTTTATTTCAAAGACAAACGCATCGAAGGTCCGGGCCATCCGCCGGTTTACATCGTCGAGTCGCAGGACATCGTGAATCAATTCTCCTTCTGGCCGCGCTATGATCAATTCGTGGAAGCTCCCGCCGCAGCGAAAAACGAAACTGGCGGCGACGTTTACACGGAAGAAAACGGCGTAAATCCGTTCGAAGGCCGCGACGCCATCTACATTCAGAACAGCAGTCGCGAAGCGCCGCGCAACATCACCGCCGCTTTTCAATCGACCGACTATTATCGCACGATTGAAGTGCGGCGTTTCGGTCGAATCGTGCGCACGCTCCAGGTTTACATCTGCAAGAATTACAAGACGCTGCCGTTATGAGCGATCGGCCTGCGGTTTCGGTCGTCGTGCCGCTTTATAACGAAGAAGAAAACGTTTCGATTCTGCAGAGCGAACTGACCGCGGCTCTGGCCGGGCTCGATTACGAAATCATTTTCGTCGATGACGGATCGAAAGATGGAACGGTGGCTCGCGTCGCCGCCGATCCGCGCGTGCACGTTTTGCAATTCGAAAAAAACGCCGGCCAAAGCGCGGCCATGTATGCCGGGTTGCAGGCGGCGCGCGGCGACATCGCGGTCCTGATCGATGGCGATTTGCAAAACGATCCGGCGGATATTCCGAAACTGTTGCGCGAAATAAAACCGGGCATCGATCTCGTTTGCGGTTATCGCGCCAAACGCAAAGACACGACCGTGAAACGCCTAACGAGTCGTATCGCGAATTTTGTTCGCAGCCGCTTCACTAAAGACGGCGTGCGCGACACCGGCTGTAGCTTGAAAGCGATGCGACGCGAATGCATCACCACACTCGTTCCATTCAAAGGCATGCATCGTTTCATTCCCGCACTGGTCAAAGGCGCCGGCTACAACCTCGTAGAAGTGCCGGTGAATCATCGCCCGCGAAAATTCGGCGTGAGCAAATACGGACTCGGCAATCGCGCCTGGCGCGCGACCGTCGATATGTTCGGCGTGCGCTGGCTGCTCTCGCGCCAGCTCAATTACAAACTTAGACAGGATTAACAGGATTTGCAGGATTCCGGAATTCTTAAATCCTGTTTAATCCTGTAAATCCTGTCTAAAAA
>JALZAX010000069.1 GCA_030948055.1 Verrucomicrobiota bacterium
AACGAAGTGGAATTTTTGGAACGGCCTGCGCTGCGATGCGCCGTGTGGATCGTAATTATCCTGCTGTTCGCGATCACGAATTTCCCGTGGCATCTCGATAACTACGACCAGGCGAAACAAGCCTTCACTTCTTTCGAGATGGTCAATGAAGGCCATTGGATTTATCAACACACGCCTAACGAGAAGATCGCGACGAAGCCTCCGTTGGTCGGTTGGATTTCGGCGACCTGCTACGAAATCACTCGCACGTGGGAAGTGGCGTGGCGGTTGCCATCCTTGGCGGCGGCACTGGCCATTGCCGTGGTTTTGCTGCGCGCGGCGAATGTTTACGGATTGGCCGCGGGCACGATTGCGCTTGGTGCGTTCGGTTTGAATCTGCTCTCGCCGAGACTGGCGACCTTGGTGCGAACGGACATGCCCCTGGCGTTGGTGATTTTCTTATTGGGCTGGAAAATCTTGAAAAAAATCCGCGCGCGCGGCTCCTGGGAATCGCACGATCGCGTCATCATGTTCGTGCTGCTGACCGCGGCGATGTTGATCAAAGGGCCGATTGTCTATGCGTTCCTCCTTCCGGGCGTCGTCGCCTTCCAGCTGTGGAAACGTGAGGAAGCCGCGAGTGCATGGTGTGGCTGGTGGCCATGGATTGCTTCGCTGACAATTTTTGGACTGTGGGTCGCCGCGGGAGTTCAGTGGGTCCCGGGTTTTTATGAGCAAGTGGTGCTGAAGGAATTTGCCGGACGATTCGGCGAGACGCTGCATCGACCACAGCCGTTCTATTTTTATTTGCCGCATCTCCTGCAAAAATTTGCGCCTTGGAGTTTGCTCTCGTTAGGCCTCGGAGTAGCCGCCTGGCGTGCTCGAGAAAAATGTTCTCCAGATATTTTCTGGCTGGTCGTTTGGAGTCTGGGCGGATTGGTCGTGATGTCGCTGATTCCCTCGAAGCGCGTCGATCGGATCTTTCCCATTGTGCCGCCGTTATGTCTGTTGATCGCGGCGCAGTTTTCGGCGCATCCAGTTCCGGCACGCCGCTGGTCAGTCATCGCACTGCTCGTCGCTCTAATTTTCACCGGCGCATATTCGGCCGAGAAAATTTTCACCGCATATCGCCATGATGAAGGCGCGTTGGCCCGCTTTGGTGCGCAAGTGCGTCGCGAAGCCGCCGCGAAGAATTGGCGTTACGAAGTGCTCGGCGGAAAAGACGAAGGTCTGCTGCTTTATCTGCGCCGGACACGATTCATTAGGCCAAACGAAGCGCTGGAACTTTGGAACAGCGGAAAGCTGGAAGCGCTCGTCACGCCGGTAAACGATGCGTGGCAATTGCCCGACGCGAATCCGCGGGCCGAGGGATTCGTCAACGTTAATGGCGAACAGCGACGCTATCTTTTCTTGAGTCACCGTCAGTAACTGCGAATTTGCGACCTTGAGCGACTTTCCGAAGGCAGACATCGAAACGTTGTGGTGTCCGTGGCGCGTGGAGTATTTCGAGAAGGACAATCCAAACCCAGATTTCCTTTCCGAAGCCGCGCGCGCCAGTGACGACGCCGCGCATCTAGTGCTGACGCGGCGAAAGAATACGTTTCTTATGATGAATCGCTATCCGTATGCGGTGGGGCATCTCATGGCCGTGCCGTATCGGAAAACAGGCGAGATCGACTCGTTAGGCGAAAATGAAATTGTCGAGCTGTGGCAACTGGCCGTGCATGGACGGCGTTTGTTGCGCGAGACAATGAAGGCGCAGGGATTCAACATCGGGATCAATCTTGGGACCTGCGCGGGTGCGGGCGTGCCGGATCATTTGCATCTGCACATTGTGCCGCGGTGGAACGGCGACACGAATTTCATGCCGGTCCTCACGGGAACGCGTCTGTTGTCGGAAGGCTTGCAGAGCCTTTACGAAAAATTGATGGCGACACAGGCGAACCTCGCGCAGGAAAAATCATGAACGAAAATCCCGTCGCACCAGCTCCACCACCAAACGCGGGCAGCGGTTGTTGTGGGATGGGGTGTGCAACTCTGCTAGCGCTAATTGTCTTTTTCGCGATCGCTTTTTTCGGCGGCGGTCTCTGGGCGATTCATCATTACAAACACAAATACACTTCGCGGGAACCGGTGACGTTGCCGAACGAAGAAATTTCCGAAGAACCGGCTGCGGTCGCAGCGGCGAGTCCGAGTTTAGCAATTGCCGCACCGGTCGCGGTGAGGCATGCAGAGACCGATTGGAAAGCTTTTGAGAAGGCGGGCAAGCGCAACGAAAAAGCGCGGATCGCGTTGAGCGCAGCGGAAATTAATTCGTTGCTGCAGAGTAACAACGAAGCGCAAGTAAACGTCACGATCGACAATAATGTCGGGCGAGTGCGCTTCAGTATGCCGCTCAAAAATATTCCGATGCTCAAAGGTCGCTACCTCAACGGCGAAGGCACGGTAAAGGCGTCAGCCGACGGCGACCCGGGCAAAGCGGAAATTTCCCACATCATTTTGTCCGGCGAAAATGTTCCGGACAGCGTCATCGATCAGCGATTTCTCGGGATGAAATCGTTGCGCAGCGTGATTTCCGATTGGTTGGACAAGCGAAACATCCAAAGCTTCCGGATCGAAAATAATACGGTAATCGGCGAGACGCGCGGTCAATGATCACTGCATGATCTCGCGGACGAAGACGTTGAGTTGTCCGTCGGATTGCTTGCGCACCTCGGTGATTTCGTAAGGACGCGCTTCGTCGCGCGTCACGACTGATCCTTGCGCGGGCGGCGTGTAGCCTGCGGGAAATTCGACCACGATACGAGTCAATGAGGGCGCGCCGAAATGCAGGACGGTGTCGCTTAGTTTATTTTTCGGGCGCAGGACGGCGCGATTCGCCTCTGCGAAATTGACCACGAATTGTCCGCGCAGATAAACGCGTTCGCCAGCGAGCCCGTGGTCGGCGACGTCGCCGAGATCGGCCGGATTAATGAGACGGCCTACCGGCATTTTCCCTGGTGGATAGGTTTTCCAAGATCCGCCGCCCGCGGTCGAAGCAAGAGTTGAATCGGGATTTGCAGGTGGAATCGCCGGCGCACTCGGCGGCGCAACGGCGACAACAGGTGATGATGAAATTGCGGGAACGTTCGCACGCGGCGCGGTTGAGGCGGCAGCGATTGCAACTGGTGTCGACGTCACCGCGGGTTTGTTTGCGACGGCTGCCGGTGTGGGCGAGGCCTTTTCGCCCTTGGCGAGCTTTCGTCCTTTTGCGCTCAGCGCTAATTTCTCAGCGATGCGGGGCGCCGGAGTCGGCGTCGGTGTTTCGACCGGCGCAGCCTGTTCGACACGAATCAGTTCGTTCGCGGCCACCGCTGGCGTCGCACCCGGTCCGATTCCCGGAATAGTTATTCCGGGAATTTCTGACTTCGATCGCGCTGCGGTCACGACTTGGCCGCGGCTCGCTTCCGCCGTCTTTCGTTCGTCGTCTTTAAAGAGTGGCCAACCCGCGGCCATGTTCAAATCAAGCGGCGGTTCGAGACTGAAACTGCCGCGACCCTGCGTGACGGTGTAACTTCCGTAGAGCAACGGCACGGTCGTAATTAGCACCCGCCCGTCATTTAGTTTTTCGGCGTGAACGACGACCGAGAGATCGTGTGTGCGTTCAAGTTTGATCTCAAGACCGCGGAGGAGTGTTTGCTTCATGAGCGGCACCGTCTGCGGATCCGCGGGATAGACGTGTTCCATCAGCACCTCGCCGAAATCGACCGCGTCGGTCAAAGTCACCATGCCGGAAGCGAACAAATCGTCAGACCCAAGTTCGCGCGCACCGACCAGCGTGAAACGGCCGACCACATACGGAACCAGACCTGCCACTTGCTGATAATTGCGAATGAAATTGCGCGCCAGCTCTGCGTTCGTCCTGGCCAGTTCGGCGGAATGCATCGGGGCGTAGCGCTCGAACAACTGTTTGGGCGAAAGGAATTCTCCGGGCGGCGCGGCCGTTAATTGAAACCGTTTCGGCTGCTCGATTTTGTGCAACTTCTTTAGAATGCGGTAGCTATCCGGTCGCTCCGGCTGCGAAAAAATGTAATAGCTGCCGAGCCACGCTCCCATGGCGAGGCCGATGAGAAGCAAAATGGCGATCGTCCAAACGAAGAGATTGGCTTTGCGCCGTGGCCGCGAGTAGGCCTCGTCGTAACGATGGTAAGCCCGATCCATCTAGGCGGCTGCCTCTTGCGCCCGTTGCGTCTTCACGCCGGGCGCGCCGGTTCGAAAGAAGTGCCGCAACCGCAGGTCCGCGCCGCGTTTGGATTAACGATCTGGAAACCAGCACTCGTTAGGCCATCCTGATAATCGAGGGTCGCACCGCGGAGAAGCTGCGCGCTTTCGTCATCGACAAAAAACTCCACGCCATCGCGCTCGATCACGGCGTCGCCGGTCTTGCGGGCGTCGAGCGACATTTCGTATTGCAGTCCCGAGCATCCACCCTTGGCAATCTGCACGCGCAAACCTTGGCCATCGTTGGTCGCGCGCTCTTGCAGGAGCGATCGTAGTTGGCGCACGGCATTATCAGTCACGTTGAGCATGGCAGGAGGATTATCGCGCCGCAGAGTTCCGCTCGCAATCGAGAATCGAAAATCTAGATTCGAAAGCGCATGAGCCGCATCCATTTGCTTCCCGACATTCTCGCCAGCCAGGTGGCCGCGGGAGAAGTGGTCGAGCGGCCGGCTTCGGTGGTGAAGGAGCTGGTGGAGAACAGCATCGATGCAGGTGCGAGCCGCGTGGAAGTTGTTATTCGCCGTGGCGGAATTTCGCTGGTGCGAGTGGTCGATGACGGCTGCGGAATGGACCGCGACGATGCGCTGCTTTCGCTCGAGCGACACGCCACGAGTAAGATCCGCTCGGCGGAAGATTTGGCGGCGATTGGCACGCTGGGTTTTCGGGGCGAAGCGTTGCCGAGCATCGCGAGCGTTTCGCGCTTTCGCCTAACGAGTCGTGAAGCCGATGCGACGGTTGGGACGGAGATCGTCGTGGCCGGTGGGAAAATTGAAACCGTGCGCGAAGGTGGAGAAGCGCCCGGCACGCAAGTCGAAGTGCGTGCCCTTTTCTACAACCTCCCGGCGCGACGAAAATTTCTGCGCTCGGAAAATACGGAAGCCCGCAATGTCGAACATCAATTGCATCTGCAGGCGATCGGTCATCCCGAGATCGCCTTTGCCTTTGTGCGGGACGAGCGCGTCATCTTTCAGTTGCCGGCGACAAGCTCATTGCGCGATCGCGTGCGCGATTTGCATGGAACGGATTTGGTCGATCGTCTCCTGGAAATCGAACCGATCCCCGGCGCGAAAATCGAAGTCAGCGGGCTGATTGGCCAGGCGGGACTAAGCCGGCAAACGCGCGCGCAACAGCTCGTTTTTGTGAATGGACGCGCGATCGAAAGCCCCGTGATGAATGCGGCTTTGCGTGAAGGCTATCACACCGCGCTGATGAAGGGTCAGTTTCCGGTGACGTTTCTATTCGTTAGGCTGGATCCGGCCGCAGTGGATGTGAACGTGCATCCGGCGAAACGCGAAGTGCGCTTCCGCGATCCAAACAGCGTGCGCGAAGCCGTCGTCGCAGCGATTATCCGCACGCTAGAAAGCGGCCGCGCGAATTGGCAGGAACAATTCCGGGCTCCGCCGGTGGAGAGTTTTCCTTCTGGTGAAGGCGCGATGGAACCGCAGCTCCTGCCTCCGGAAAAACTTGAACCCATCGCACCAACACTCGTTAGGCAAGAAGAGCGCGCGCAAATCAGATCCGAGCCTCGGCCCGATCAACAATTCCAGATCATCGGCGTTCTCAACAAACTTTACGTGCTGATGGAGAATGCGGCCGGGCTTGTTCTGGTCGATCAACATGCGGCGCATGAGCGGATTCTTTTCGAGGAACTACGTCGACGGATGGAAGACAAGGGCGTGCCCTCGCAACGTTTGCTTCTGCCGCAGACATTCGAATTGCCACCGCGCGATGCGGAATGGGTCGAGCGAAACGTCGCGACCCTGCAGAAAATGGGAATCGGGATCGAACCCTTCGGCACGCAGACCTTCAAGATCGACAGCTTGCCGACTTTTTTCCACGCACCCGATCCGCTGCGCTTCATGCACGACGTCATTGACGAATTACGCAGCGCCACGAACAACAGCTCGGCCTTGCGACTGGGCGAAGATATGATCGCAAAAACGGTCTGCCGTCACGCGGTCAAAGCGAACGACGTGCTGCGTTTTCCCGAAGTGGAAAAACTGATCCGCGACCTGCTCGATTGTGATTTGCCCTACTGCTGCCCGCACGGCCGCCCGACCATGATCCAAATTTCGCACGCCGAGTTAGAAAAGAAATTCGGCCGGAAAGTCTAACGAGAGATTCTGTCGCGCAGCAGGTAATAGAGGAAGAGAGTGTTGTAGCGCAGGTAACGTTTTGCCAGCCGACGCGGCTCGCTCCAAAGGCGGTAAAGCCATTCAAACCCACGATCTTGCAGCCAGAGTGGCGCTTGTTTCACCTGCCCGGCGTGGAAAGCGAAGGCCGCACCGACGGCGAAATAAACACCGTGCGGCAGACGGTGTCTGTTGCGCGCGATCCATAGCTCTTGTTTCGGACAACCAAGGCCGACCCAAATATAACGCGCCCGGGAGCCGGCGATGGCGCGAATGATTTTCAGATCCTCTGCGTCATCCCATTCACCGAAAGGCGGGACGTAGGTTCCGGCAATCTGCAGCAAGGGCATTTGCCTAACGAGTTGTTGCGCGAGCTGATCAAGCAATAACTGCGGGCCTCCCAGCAAAAAATGCCTGGCGCCCGAGTCGTGAGAGGATGCTTCCAGGAAGCGCAGCATGAAGGTGGGACCGTAAACACGATCACGCAGTCGCTCTTCGGGTGGGAGCGCCCGATTCAGGCACCAGACCAGCGGCATTCCGTCGGGCAGGAGAAGGTCGAATTTTTCCAGGGCGTCACGAAAGACAGGGTCGTGACGGGCTAAGGAAACGACGTGAGTGTTGGCCGCAGCTATGGCGAAGACGCTCTCCGACTCTGACCACTCACGCGCGATGGCGATTGCTTCGGCATAATCCAGAACGGCGAGCGGGCTGCCCAAGATTGGATAGGTGTGAAGCGACACTGGCATGATACCGGAGGAATCGCCTAACCATGCCTGCGTTGCGCAATCGGTCACGATGTTTTAACCTTTCCCTTCGCATGAGTAACTCCGGGGCCGCGGTCGCAGCTCGTCATACTTTTGATTGGACCAAGCGCAATGCGCTCGCGGCCTGCCTGCTCGCGACCATCGCGGGCACGTTCGTTTATTTTTACGGATTCCTGCATCTCTACGCGGGACGCGCCATCGCTAACTGGGCCTGGATCCGTTATTTGCCGGAATACAACCAGGAACACAGCCGCCTAATTCCACTCATTTTCGGTTTTCTGATCTGGTATCACCGGAAAGAGCTGGCGGCGGCACGCAAGGAGGGGAGCAACTGGGGACTCGCCCTCATCGGCCTCGGCGCATTCTTTTACGTCGTGGCGGCGCGCGCGCTGCAAGCGCGTGTGGCCTTGTTCGCCTTACCTTTTTTGCTCGCCGGCGTGATCCTGTTCATCTGGGGCAAACAAGTCGCGCGCATCCTCGCGTTTGCTTGCGCTTTTCTTGTTTTCCTTATTCCGGCCGCGGCGATTGAGCAGACGAGCTTCCGTTTGCAGTTTTTCATCACTGGAGTGGTGGAAAAACTGAGCGGATTCTTCGGCATCCAGATTTATTCGGTCGGGACGACCTTGCGCGCAGTCGATGGCAGCTGGGGATTCGACATTTCGGAAGGTTGCAGTGGCATTCGCTCCCTCATCGCCATGACCATGATCACGGCGATTTATGTCCACATCATGGAGCGGCAGCTCTGGAAGAAAGTGGTTATTTTCAGCCTCTCGGTCGTCTTTGCCGTGATTGGTAATATCGGGCGCATCTTTACCATTATCATTCTAGCCCGACTAGGCTTCCCTGGATTTGCCGGAGGGCTTTATCACGATTGGTCGCCGTTTATCATTTTTCCCTTTGCCTTGGGCGGGATGATTTTGACGAGTAAATTATTGAACATGAACCTGCGTAAGGTTTCGCGTGAATCGCGACATTCCCTTACGCGGCAGGAGAAGGTGACCTATGACTATTAAGCGGTTGCTTTTTCTCCAAGGGGTTCTCCTGGCCTCGTTAGGCTTGGTCTTCTTTCTTCCCAAAGTAGCTGAGTCAACGCCGCAAGGGATCGAGCTAGCCTTACCGACGGTTGTTGGCAGCTGGCACGGCGAAGACCAGGAAATCACGCCAAGGGAGCGAGAAATCCTGGCTAAGGATACCGCTTTCGCCCGCAAGCTTTACGTCGACGGCAGCGGCCGCGGAGTTTTTGCTTCCATTGTCATGTCCGGTCAGGACTTGGATAATAGCATCCATCGACCGGAGAGATGCCTGCCCGCGCAAGGTTGGAGCGTAGTCGATTCGCGCAGAGTTAAGGTCCCGACGCGCGACGGCGGCGTCTTAGAGACAACGCGATTGCATAACGTGCACAAGGCTACTACGGCCGATGGCCAGCTAGTCTCTGTTTACAACCTGAACTACTACTGGTTTGTCGGCTATAACGAAACCACGGCCTCGCATATCCGCCGAAGTTATCTTGATATCCGCGATCGCGTTCTCTACGGCTACAACCAGCGTTGGGCCTACATCACTATCGCGGCCAACATCCCACCCGGCCAGCTGCGCTTCGGTGAAGAGGATACCGATGCGATGCTAAAGGACTTCATTAGGCAGCTTCTTCCCGAAATCCATCGGCCATCCGCTAGCGTCGCCACACGGTGAATGCCGGTAAGGTTCGCGCGATTGTGAACCCATTGTGGGACAGGTAAGCGGCGATAGAGTGGTTCGCGTCATAAAGCTCGGGCTTCGACAAAATCACAACATTAGGCGGCGATAGCTGCTGTAGCTTTGCCGAAGTAGGATTGACGACCAGATTGATTGCCGAGTGTGGTTGCTCGAGCGGTAGCTGATAGTATTTGGCGCCCGCCGCATCCGCTGCCCACCAAACGGTCTTGTTCTGAACCATCGCCTCACGCGCTTCGCCTGCGGCGCTACGATAATCGTCGTTCTTATGGCGAGCAGAGAACCGAAGGGATAGGGCCGACGCCAGCCAGAGAAACCAGGTTGCTGCGGCGATAATTCGCCTCTTCGAGTTCCACATTTGTGCGACACCTACGGCTACGAGAATGACTATCAGAGGACTTAGCGGTGTAAAGTGTCTTCCTAACAAGTGGAAATTCGCGATGAAACCGAAAAGAATTGTCGCGGTGGCGGCTGTAAGTCCGTAAAGGGAGGCCGCAATTAGCCGAGTGCGATGAATCGGATTGCAAATAGCACGGAGCGAATGCACCAATGTTATCCCAAGGATTATTGCGAGTGCGGAGATTGGTAGTAGGTATTCGTGAAATGATAAAGAGCCGATCTGTCGTATCTGAAGTCGGCCTGGCCCAAATCCGGCAAAGCCAAATAGTTCGAAGGCTGCGTAGGTCAAGTTTCGCAAGTCCATTTGGCCTATGGAGGTCCCACGAGCGCCATACCTGAGCGTCCAGAAGTAAAACGCAGCAAGCGCCATCAGTCCTATTGCGATACCGACGAGCCACCAGGCTTCGCGCAACCGAAGTCTGTGCCTTA
>JALZAX010000403.1 GCA_030948055.1 Verrucomicrobiota bacterium
CTCCAGGAGATTACCGATTCGCGTACGGCCTACCTGCGACTGCACGGGCGCGATGCCCATGCCTACACCACTGGAAAAACCGTGGCGGAACGTTTCAATTACGATTACTCCGATAAGGAGATCGATGAGGTCGCCGTGCGCGCGAAGTCGCTCGCGAAAGAAGCGAAAGAAGTCCACGTGGTTTTCAACAACAATGCGCTCGATTACGCACCGCATGCGGCGTTGCGATTGCGCAAAGCGTTGAAGCAGATCGCCGGATTGCCTCCGCGCCAAGGCGAACTTCTGTGATCGAACATTCGCGAGGACTGTCCACGTCATCAGAATTTGCGTAGGTTCCGCGCGTGGCCGCTGACGCGAACAATGAATCGAAGTCCGAACTGCGCCCGTCCTGGTGGAAGCGACAATTCCACGCGCATCGCGGCCGCTTGATTCGGATCAATGACACCCCGCATTCGGTCGCGCTCGGTTCGGCCATCGGAATGTTTTTTGGATTCACTCCGCTCTTCGGATTGAAAACGTTGCTCTCTATTTTGATCGCGTGGATTTTTAAGAGTAACAAGATCGCCGCCGCCGTCATGGTCACGCTGCATGATCTGATTTTGCCGTTCCTGCCGGTGATTCTTTTTTGGGAATACAAAATGGGGATGTGGGTTTTGCAGCGCCAAATGCCCGCGAAGCCACGTCTGCACGGAGGGGCCCTCCGCGATTACATCCAGTGGACGACCTTTTTCACCTACGGAAAGCCCACGTTAATCGGCTCGCTCTTCTTCGCTCTGCCCAGCGCAGTGATTTTGTATTTCTTCCTTCGCCCGTTGCTGGCCAGGGCGCATCTCACGCGCAAAGGCGACTAAAATTTCCGGTCACCACGGCACGGGAGTTGCATCAAAAGGCGAGCAGCATTCGTTTGGCACGCCGTAGTGGTGGGCCCTGCGGATCTGAACTTACCGACTATGAAATCATTGCTCGCCGTTTTTTCCAGCAGCCTGCTCCTTTGCTCCTGCGCCGACATGTATGTGACGAAATCTACCGTGTCCGGCAGTGGCAGCGCCGCTTCCATCGACACCAAAGACGTCGGATCGGTCAGTGGTGTGCGCATGACGACTGACTGTGGTGTCGGCGCGCATGAGCCCAAAGCGATTTACATTCGTCCGTTCTGTATCGACAACGCGACCTTTATCGGTGATGAAGCGCATTCGGATGGCGAAATGCCAATCCGCAAAGCGCTCACGCCGGTCTCTTTTGCGGGAACGCTAAAGGAAGAGCTGGAAAAAATAGCGCCCGCACGAGTTTTGAAAGCGGATGAATCGCCCCGCACCGGCTGGCTGGTCGATGGCGAATTTACCATGGTCGATGGCGGCAGCCCGACCGGTCGATTTTTCCTGGGAAATTTCGGCGTTGGCCGCTCCTTCCTCGCCATGCACGTGCGTGTGACCGACGTGGAACAAGGCGCGGTGGTTTATGAATTTGATGTGGCCGGCGGGAGCCGTCTGCAAGGCAAACTGGGCACGGTTCGCGCGAGCGGACTTGGTAAAGCGACGCCGTTCGATCTCGTGAATGCGGCCGAGCGCATCTATCAGACACTCGAACCAAACGTGCATCGTTACGGCACGCGCGCGAGCATTTCGCTGCGCTAATTAATTCCTCTCATCCGGACGATCCGATTGGCGGTTGCCAATCGGGTCGCTCCGATTAAGATGCAGCGCTTTCCGCCTGTGATCTCATCGCGCCGCCTTTCCATTTTCGTTGCGCTGCTATTTTCGCTGCTCTCTTGCGGACGAATGCTGGCCGCGCAGGCCTACATCATCGTTGATTCGAAAAACGGTTACGTTTTCCAGGAACAAAATTCGAAAGCGAAACGTCAGGTCGGCAGCTTGACGAAAATCGCGATGGCGATGGTGGTTTTGGATTGGGCCGAAAAACATTCCGGCGATCTCGGCCAGGTCGCGACCGTGCCGCCGGAAGCATTCAACGGTGTGACGGAAAATTTCGTCGGCTTCCAACCCGGCGATACCGCCACCTTGCGCGACCTCCTTTACGCCGCGCTCGTGCAATCAGACAACATCGCTGCCTACACGCTGGCTAATCACGTCGGGCAACAGATCACCTCGCTCGTGTCGAATGCGGCCGGTCCGACGCCGGTCGCGACTTTCGTCGGTCAAATGAATGCGCTCGCCAAAACGCTGCGTATGGAGCGGACGCGTTTTGTAAATCCGAATGGCCTCGACTCGAATGAAAAGTCGCTCCCATACTCAACGGCCGCTGACATGGCGAGACTCACGCGCTACGCCATGGATCGCGCCGGGTTCCGTTTTTATGTCTCGCAAAAAGAGCGGCAAATTTCCTTCAATCGTGGCGGTAAAAGTCACAGTTATCAGCTGCGCAACACCAACGAACTGCTCGGTACGAACGGAGTGGAAGGTGTCAAAACCGGCCGCACCGCGCGGGCGGGCGATTGTTTAATTCTTTCCGCGCAACGTCAGGCGGAAATTGTTAAATTGGGAGAAAACCGCGCTAGAATTTATCCGCGGCATCTCATCATCGTCATGCTCGGGAGCACGAATCGGTTTCCGGAAGGCCAGCAGCTATTGAATCTCGGCTGGCAGCTTTACGATC
>JALZAX010000070.1 GCA_030948055.1 Verrucomicrobiota bacterium
GGCGAAGTGATTCCCGTCGTTGGTCCGGGCGCGGTTACTTTTGGTCTCGGCGATGAGCTGCTTTATCCCGCACTCGCGAAACGTTTGCCTAACGAACTCGATCCGCCGCTTACTGTAGAAAAACCGCCGCGTGATTTGCAGGAGGTAATCGATGCGCAACGCGCGCATGAGCAACCGGTCGAGCGCATCTACAAACGGTTGCACAAGATGGTGGAGGATCCGGATCTGCGTCCGGGTGCAACGCTCTCGGCTCTGGCGGCGATCGAAGGTTTCCAGCTTTTCATCAGCACAACCTTCGACCCGCTCTTGCCGCGCGCCGTGGAAAGCGCGACGCCGGGGGGTTTGCCTAACGAGAGGTCGGGCGCGGCGACTTTGCGCGGAGCCTGTCCGGATTTGCCGCAGGAACTGGCGGCGCTCCAGCATCGCTACGTTTACCAAATTCTCGGACGCGCCGCGCCCATTCGCGATTTCGTCGTCTGGGATGATGACATGCTCAATTTTTTGCTGCGCCTCGATCAGCAGCTCACTCTTTTGCCGAAGTTGAGCGATGCGCTGCAGCGTAGCCATCTGCTCGTTTTCGGTTTGAGCCTGGCCGATTGGCTGGTGCGTTTTTTTATTCAGGTCGTCAAACGCCAGCGGCTTTCGGATTTGGCCGGCACGGAGCTTTTTATTTTTGAAAAACTCGAGCCGGCTGAGCGCAATCAGGTCATCATTTATTTCAGCCGCCTCACGAAACAGATTAGTGTCCTGCCGGCGGACCCGGTTCAATTCATTGCAGAGTTGCACGACCGCTGGCGCAAACGTTATCCCGCGCCCGCGCGCGATCCGTATGCGTTGAGCAAAGAGCATCGCGAAAAAAATCGAGTCAGAGGCTGCATCTTTATCAGCTACGCGTCGCCTGATCTGGAAATTGCGCGCTATATCGTGAGCCAACTGCAGAAGGCCGGTTGTCCGGTCTGGTTCGACAAGGAACAAATTCAGCCCGGGGAAAAATGGGAAGATGTTTTCACCGACGCGATCGAACAACAGGCGGGACTTTTTCTCAGCCTGATCTCCGAGCACACCGCGGTGCGTCTGGATGATTACAACATTTTAGAACGCAACGTGGCCGGAAAACGCCGCGAGAAAATGGCGGAGAACGCGATTTTTTATTTGCCAGTTCGCATCGATGAAGGCGAGCCGTTGATCCCGGACAACGAACCGCGCGGCACGAAAGACCTTCAGGCGGTGCGCAAACCGGGCGGTCATCTCGATCAGGAATTCATCAATTATCTGCGCGAGAAGCAGCGCGAAAATTGTGTCGCACTGGGTTATCCGTTGCCTCCCCCGGTCCTGTGACTCCTTCTCCGAACAGACTGGCCGATCTCGAGCATCCATGGCTCGGTCTGGAAAGTTTTAGCGAAGCGACGCAGGCATTTTTCTTCGGACGCACTGAGGAAATCGCCGAGCTCCACTTGCGCTGGCGCAGTCATCCGCTGCTCGTCCTCTACGGACGGAGTGGATTGGGGAAGACCAGCATTTTGAACGCAGGTTTGCTCCCGCGTCTGCGCGAGGAAGGGAAAAAACCACTACTCGTTAGGCTGCGTTACGAGGAGCCTTCGGCCGACCCAGTGGCGCAATTGCTCGGCGCGCTTTTTGCCGAAGGAATTGCGTCTAACGAATGGTTGGCGCAGCTGCGCACAAAACTACAACTGCCTTTGCCAGATGATCCGGCCAGTCTGCTCTGGTTGCGCGTGCATAACAGGGCGGAGCCGCCCGCGATTACCCATCTGATTCTCGATCAGTTCGAAGAAGTTTTCACCGTTGGGATGCGACGCGCGGGCTCGGACACCGCGGTGCGCGATGCGCTCGCGATTCTTTTGCAAGGCGCGCTCCCGCCTCCGATTTCGCAGTTAATGACGGAGCACGACAATTTATCCGATCACTTCGATACCGACTCCGCGCCCGTGCGCATCCTACTCGCGTTGCGCGACGATTTTGTTTACGCGCTCAATCGCTGGCGGCGTCACCTCTCTGCGCTCGGACAAAACAGTTACGAATTGCGCTCGCTGCGTGGCGCGGCCGCATTTGATGCCGTTTACAAACCGGGCGCACTTCGCTGCGCGAATTCGAATCTGCCGCCGATCATTGATGAAGAGACCGCGTCTCGCATCGTTCGTTTCGTCGCAAAGAAAGGCGCCGATGTTTCGCTGGAAGAAATCGAAGCGGTCCCACCGATTCTGTCGCTTCTTTGTCGGGAGCTGAACGAGCGTCGTCTGCTCGCCACGCCGCCAGCGCAGCAGATAACTTTTCGCGAAGGCGACGCCGATATTGGCGGTATCATCTCTGCGTTTTACGAGCGTTGTCTCGCGGGCAAACCGGAAGCGGTCCGCATTTTTGTCGAAGAAGAATTGGTGAGCGTAAGCGGAGCCCGTTTGCCGCAGGATGAAGGCAGCATCCTGCGTGTCTTCACGGAGGGTTGCGAAATTCCCGGTGCCATCGACGGCCGCCGCGCCTCCGGCTTCGGCGACGCGAACGCGGCGCGTGCCGGTTTGCGCGAGCTGGTGAGCGATCGCCTCTTGAACTCGTTAGGCGGCGAAGTGCCGGTCTATGAATTAATCCACGATCTGATTGCTGGCGTTGCTGAAAAAAGTCGGACGGCGCGCGAGCAGCGTTTTGAAAAAGAAGAGGCGGAGCGGCGCGCACAAAATGAGAAAGCTTCGAAGGAACAAGCTGAAAAAGAGACTCGCCGTGCGCGCAATACCACGGCGCTCGTGAGTGTTTTCCTCGTGGTCGCAATCATCGCTGGCCTCATCGGTTACCTGCAAAAAAGGAAAGCGGAAGCTGCGACGGCGCGCGCCACGCAGACGCGTAATGCCGCGGAAGACGTGATCGGATTCATGACTTTCGCTCTGCGCGACAAATTGCAGACGATCGGCCGCCTCGACCTTTTGCAAGACGTGAACGAGCGCGTGCAAAATTACTACCAGTCGTTAGGCCCGGAGGGAGAGACGCCGGAGATGCTGCGGCAGCGCAGCGCGATGTTTGCCAATCAGGGCAATGTCGCGTTCGAACAGGGCGACTTGGATGAAGCGGAAAAAAAGTTCCGCGCTTTTCTCGAGATCGCGCAAAAGCTCAGCGCACAAGATCCCAAGAATATTTTGTGGCAGCGTGATTTGGCGCTGGCCTACGGCAAGGTCGGCGGCGTTCGGCAATTGCGTGGTGACGCAGAGGCGGCCCTGACTAACGAGCGCGCTGCCTTTGCCATCAACCAAGAACTCGTTAGGCAAAATCCCAAGGATTCCGGTGCCCGCTTCGACCTCGGGTGGAGCCTGGCTCGGCTCGGCGATCTTGCGCGCACCAGTGGCGACCTGCCGGGAGCGATGAAAAACTTCCAGGAAGCGAGCACGCTCCAACAGGAACTGACGGAGGAGGCTCCAGCCGATATCGCGCGAAGTCGCGCGCTTTGTTACAGCCTCGACGCGCTCGGCGACATTCAAAGCACGAGCGGACAGCTCGATGATGCGATCGAGAGTTACGAGCGCAGCTACGATCTGCGCGACACTTTCGCGCAAAGGGATCCGAACGATCTCTTGCGGCAGTGGGATTTTTCCCTCAGCCAAATGAATCTCGCCCGGACCAGACGCGCCCAGGGCGATGCGGCCAGCGCCGCGCGATACCTGAACGATTGTCTCGCGATCAGGAAACGTCTCTGCCTACAGGATCCGAAAAACACCAACTGGCTGCGAGGCTTGGCCGAGACTTACGAAAACCTCGGGCAGCTGGCTGTGACGCGTGGCGATTCGCGCACGGCGCTGGCTAATTTCACCGAAACACTGGCGATTCGCGAGCGATTGGTGAAGCGCGACCCCAATAACACCGTTTGGAATTGGGATCGGTCCGGCACGCTAATGGAAATTGGCGACGTGAAAAGCGCAGAAGGCAAACTGGCCGAAGCCACAGAAAATTTCACGGCCAGCCTGGATATACGGCAGGCGCTTTTGCGGAAGAATTCGGGAAACGCCGCCGGAGAACGGGAGATTTGCGTGACCTACGATCGCCTCGGCGACGTGCAGCAAACGCGCGGGCACTTGCCGGAGGCGCTGGTCCACTACCGGCAGTTCGCGGACACCATGGAACGACTCGTTAGGCAAGACCAGAGTAATGCCGAGTTTCGCAATACGCTTTCGTTTGCCTACGGGCGCATCGGGGTAGCGCGCGCTAATCAGGGGGATTTCGATGGCGGGATGGAGAATTTTGAAAAAGCTCTCTCCATCCGCCAGGCCTTGGCTGAGAAAGATCCGCAAAATGCCGACTGGCAGTGGGAAGTCGTCGACACGCTTGGCAAGATCGCGCGTCTTTTGCACTTTCGCGGGAACGACGCGGAAGCGCTGGAAAAAATTCAAACCGCAGACGCGATCGCCCAGCGCTTTCTGCCAAAGGATCCGAACAGCGCCGAGTTCCGCTGGCAGGTTTCCATGCTCGCCTTAGCGCGCGCGCGGAGCGAAAGCGCGCAAAATAAATTGGCCGAGGCGCTAAAAAATGGAGCCGTCTGCCTCGATCTCCGCCAACAAATCTTCGATCGCGATTCGGGCAATGCCGACTGGCTTTTGGGTTTGGCGGCGGCGGAAAACGCAGTTGGCAAAATTCAATTACGACAAGAGGACGCGGCCGGGGCTGAGAAAACTTTTGCAAATAGCCGCGCGCATCTCGAGACCTTGGCGGTCCGTGCGCCGGAAAATGCCTATTCCGCAGTGGAGTTAGCTGCCAGCACCCAAGGAACGGCCGATGCGCAACGGCTGCGCGGCGATCTCACCGGTGCGTTAAAAAATTATCACGATGCGCTACGTGTTCGCGAAGCTGTCGCGCAGCGCGATCAGAGCAATGCCTTTTGGCAAGCGGACCTTGCGCAGACTTGCTGGCGCATGGGCGAGACGCAACTGGCTCTCGATGCCCGTTCGAGGCCGGACGCAGTTAAGTTACTGGAACGCGGGCGAGAAATTTTGCGCGATTTAAAAACGCGCGCCAGCCTAACGAGTGAGCAACAGGAGTGGCTCGACGGCATCGAAGGCGATCTCGCGAAACTTCACTGACTGGCAATGATTGACGCCGACGTCCTTGTCATAGGCGGCGGCCCGGCCGGCTTGCGCGCCGCGGAAGTCGCGCGGGACGCAGGCGCGAAAGTAATTTTGTGCGACGGACAGCGCTCGGTCGGCCGCAAATTTCTCATCGCCGGGCGAGGAGGATTGAATCTGACGCACGGCGAACCGGCGGAAAATTTTCCGCTGCGTTATCGTGAGCATCCGGAAAGATGGCAGGACTTGTTAGGCGAGTTTGGTCCGGACGATCTGCGTGGGTGGGCGGAGGATCTCGGCGTGGAGAGTTATGTCGGGACGAGCGGTCGTGTGTTTCCCCGAGGGCAAAAGGCGGCGATCTTGCTTCGTGCCTGGGTGCGCCGGCTCCGTGCCCAAGGCGTGCAGTTCCGCATGGATGCGCGGCTGAGTGGTTTCGTTCGGCATAGCGAGCAATGGCAGGTCCAGTTTGAAAAGCACTCGTTAGGCGCAAAAGCTCTTGTCTTCGCTCTGGGCGGCGCATCCTGGCCGGAAACAGGTTCCGACGGCTCATGGCCCGCACTCTTTCACCGTCATGGTATTGCGATAGCGCCGTGGCAACCGGCCAACTCTGGTTGGGAAGTTGATTGGCCGGAAGGGTTCCTGGAACGCGCGGAAGGAAAACCGTTGAAGAATCTTGTCGTGCGCGCGGGCGATGAATCCGTTTCCGGCGAATTGCTCATCACGCGCTACGGTATCGAAGGCGGCGCGATCTACCGGCTCGGTCCCATCTTGCGCGCGATGGCGCAGCCGGAAATCGAGATCGATTTGAAACCGCAGCTTTCGCCAGAAACAGTGCGCACTCGCCTAACGAGTGGTAGCGTGAAACTGAACGAGGCCGCTCAGGCGCTCTTAGAATTTTTTCCAAACATGGAGATAAAGAAATTTCGACTGCGCCTGCGTGGCCCGCGGCCAATCGAAGAAGCAATTTCCTCCGCCGGCGGCGTACGCTGGGAAGAACTGGATGACGACCTCATGCTGCGCAAATTGCCTGGCGTGTTCGTCGCTGGCGAAATGATCGATTGGGAGGCGCCCACCGGCGGCTATCTCTTGCAGGGATGTTTCAGCACCGGGACGCGGGCCGGCCGCTGTGCCGCGCAATTCGCCGCCGCATGAGCATATCGATCACGCGCGTTTTCCTCGTCCGCCACGGGGCGACCGTGCTCAGCGCGGAGGACCGCTTCGCCGGCGCGACCGATGTCGCGCTTTCTGATCTCGGCCGCGAACAAGCGCGGAAATTGGCGGTGCGCCTAACGAGTGAAAATGTCGCGGCGGTTTATGCGTCGCCGATGAGCCGCACCATCGAGACGGCGAGGATCGTCGCCGAACCCCATAATCTCGAAGTGCAGCCACGCGACGGCTTGCGCGAGATCTCGCATGGCCGCTGGGAACAACTGACGCGGCGCGAAGTGGAAGAGCGTTTCCCCGAAGAAGCGTCCGCTTGGGAGGAGGATCCGTTTACTTTTGCCCCGCAGGGCGGCGAAAGCGGATTGGCCGTAACCGCACGTGCCTTGCCGGTTTTGCTTGAACTCGTTAGGCAAAATCATGGTGCGGCGGTCCTGGTCGTTTCGCACAAGGCGACCATTCGTCTCCTCCTCAGCTCGCTCCTTGGATTCGATCCCCGCCGTTACCGCGACAATCTCGATTTGAAGCCGGCCTCACTCAGCATCGTCGATTTCAAAGACGCCGCCCGTTCTCGCCTGATGCTCTTTAACGATACCTCGCACTACGCCAACCTGCCGGACGAGCCGCAGGCGCAGCTGTCGAAGACTTGGAACAAAAATACCTAACGAGTAGTAGCGGGTGCTTTTTTTGGAATTTCGAAACACTCGATTCCATCTTTGATATCCCGCGCAAAACTGGCCGCACCCGCGCCATTCACCACGCGATGATCGAAGGTGAGCGAGAGGGTGATGACTTCGACGCCTTCGTCTTTATGGGCCGAGCCGACGAAGAGTGTGCCGACTGATGGCGGCACCACGATCGGCGCACCTGCGCGCACACCGAATGCGCCGAGACTACTAATGACGAGCGGCGCATTCATCGCATCAACTCGACCCGTGCGTGTCTCCTCGACGGTCTCGTGGTAACGCCTCACGAAATCCGGCCACTCGCGCGTGTTCGCATGTGTGATGACGGCTGTCGCAAGACGATCGCCTTCAATCGCGACTGCGATACCAAGATCGAACGGATCCTGCTCCACAATCTGATCGTCATCGAGCATGAGGCGACGGAACGGCGCGTGTTTTTCCATCACCCTGACGACCGCCCACGCGATCATCGCAGAAGGTGAGGCCGCGTTCTGGCGATCCGATTTTTTCGCGGCAGCGCGCGCCTTTTGGATCGCATCCCACCGCGCGTCGATTTGCAGATTGGTCGAAACAACACGGCTCAACTTGCGAACAATTGTCGGCGAAAGCGCCGGCTCAATTTCTTGCGATGTGCGCCCGCTGCGTTTCTTAGCCGCGCCGTTCGATTGTTGCGGGGCGGAAACCGGTTCGCCTTCTTCGGTCAGGATCGTGCCGAGTTCCTGACCAATCTCGACCGTGTCATCAATCTTCGTTTTCCATTCACCCATCACGCCAACCCACGACGACTCGACTGGATAAACGGCCTTGTCGGTTTCGAGTTCGCAGAGCGGATCATCGTAAGTGATCGCGTCGCCTGGATTCTTGAGAAGATTGACGACTTTGGCAGCGCGAATTCCTTCGCCCATGATCGGCACGACGATCTTCTGGGTGTTCCCGGAAGAAACGCGGAGATGTTGCTCACTCGATTCTACGCTCGCTGGTGCGGCCGCGGCGGTCGTCGCAACCTGATCTTTCTTCTGCTTCGTCGACACGGAGCGCTCAATCGCTGCCACGATGCGCGCAACATCGGGGAGCGCTGCGTATTCATAGATCGGGTTGTAACCGATCATCACGTTACCTTTGCTGACGAGAATCGGCGGACTAACAAGTGCATTCCAAAGCTCGGGCTGCGAAGTGATGTGCGTAATGATCATCTGACCGACGCTGCAATTTTCGCTGTCTTCCTGCACAACAACGAGACGGCCGGTCTTGCGCACGGATTCTTCGATCGTCTCTTTGTCCCACGGAACGATGGAACGCAGGTCGATGAGTTCGACGCTGACGTTGCTGCCGATTTTCTCCAGCGCTTCGAGCGATTTTTCCATCGTGTTACCCCACGCCACGAGGGTGACATCGGAGCCGCTCTTCCGTTTGCGCGCTTTGCCTAACGAGACTGCGCGAATCGGTTCGGTGAATTCGTGCTCGGCCCAGAGCAAATGTTTCGGAACGAGAATGAAGGTCGGGTCTTCCGCGTGCATCGCGCTCCACAAAAGTCCGGCCGCATCTTCCGGCGTGCTCGGGATGGCCACGTTGATCCCGGGAAAATGCGCGAGCGCGGCTTCGTTCGCCTGACTGTGCCACAAACTTCCGCCGGGCAGATAGGCACCGTAAGGCGCGTAGATGACGAGCGGACATTTCCAACTGCCGAAAGAACGCCAGCGGAGATTTGAAAGATTGGTCACGAGCTGGTTCCATCCCGGCCCGATGAAGTCGATGAACTGCAATTCGAAGACAGGTCTCTTTCCGTATGAGGCCAAGCCGCAGGCCACGCCCATGATGGTCGACTCGGCGAGCGGCGAATTGAAAACCTGTTTGGGAAATTCAGTCGAAAGTTTTTGCGTGAGACGAAAGACGCCGCCTTTCGGATCTTCGATATCTTCCCCAAAGATGATGCGATCTTTACTTCTCGTTAGACCGAGATGCAGTGTCTTGTTAATCGTGTCGCCTATGCGGTATTTGCCGGGCGGCAAAACTTCATCGTTTAACTGCGGCAACGGGCCGGTCGTCTCCAAATAAAGTTCATCGGCGGACGGATCCTCGGCTCGCTCCGCTTCGGCAAATTCCTGGCGAATCCGTTCTTTGATTTCTTGGTCGAGCTTCTCGTAATCCGCAGCAGAAATAATTTTCTCCGCGATGAGCTTCTCGCTCCACACCCGCAGCGGGTCGCCTTTCTCCAAATCCTTCAGCTCTTGTTCGCTCCGATAAAGTTTGTGGTCGTCCGAGCTGGTGTGGCTCGAGAGCCGTTCCATGTTCACCCAGAAAAAACGCGGACCTTTGCCCGCCCGCATCGCTTCAAACGCTTCCACGCCGGCATCGTAAACTTGTTGCACATCGGCGCCGTCGATTTCCAACCAGTCGTTAGGCTGAAGGACATCGAGTGCACGCGGATTTATTTTGCGCGTCGGACTGCTGATGCCGTACTTGTTGTCCTCGACGACGAAGAGCACCGGCAGTTGGCGTTCCTTTGCAAAAGAGATCGCCTCGAAAAAATCGCCTTGTCGGGTAGCGGCGTCGCCAATCGTGGCCACGACAACATTCGCTTTTTTGTCGAGCTTGATGCCCCAGGCCAAACCGCAACCGGGAAGTAATTGCGAACCCGTCGGCGTCGGCACACTCCAGATTCCTTTCGAGGCGTAGCTGTAATGCGACGGCATCTGGCGTCCGTGACTTTGCCCATCGCGCTTCGCGAAATAATCGATCGCTAACTCGCGCGACGCCA
>JALZAX010000071.1 GCA_030948055.1 Verrucomicrobiota bacterium
CGGCGAAAACTTCGACGGCCACAAATTCGTCGAGCAAGTCGCCCAAAAAGGCGCCGCAGCTGCACTGGTGGAAGAGAATTGGAAAGGGAACGTCCCGTCGACGTTTCCACTCATTCGCGTCGCCGATACGCTGATCGCTTACCAAAACATCGCCGCGCAATATCGTCGTTCGCTTTCGCTAAAAGTCATCGGCATTACTGGCAGCAACGGTAAAACCAGCACGAAAGATTTTGTTGCGGCCGCTCTTGGGCGTCGTTTTCGCGTCACCAAAACAGAAGGCAATTTCAATAATCACGTCGGTCTGCCGCAGACCATTCTGAATGCGAGTGCCCAGGATGAGATCGCAGTTTGGGAAATGGGCATGAACCATCCGGGCGAGATCGCGACGCTGGCAAAGATCGCTGCACCGGATGCCGCGGTAATCACGAACATCGGAGTCGCGCACATCGAGTTCATGGGATCACGCGAAGCAATCGCGCAGGAAAAAGGCGCTCTCGCGGAGGCCGTCGGCGTGGCTGGAACTGTGATCTTGAATGCAGATGATCCCTTCAGCGAGTCGATCGCTCAGCGCACGCACGCGACAATAATTTTCGCCGGTATCAACAGCGGCACCATTCACGCGGAAGACATCAGTCAAAGCGCGCGGGGTTCCGAATTTACGATTCTGGAAGGCGCGCATCGTTGTCGCGCTCAGTTGCCGGTGCCGGGTATGCACATGGTGCAAAATGCCATCCTCGCGGTGGCCGCAGCGCGTGCGTTTGGTGTTTCGATTGAAGATGCCGCCGTCGGTCTCGCCTCCGCGCCACTGACGAAGGCGCGTTTACAAGTCCGCGAAATTCACGGCGTGCAATTTCTCGACGACAGTTACAACGCCAATCCCGAATCGATGAAAGCGGCCTTGCGCACGCTGGTCGAACTCGACACGGACGGTCAGCGAATCGCAATCCTCGGAGCGATGGGGGAACTCGGCGATGAAGCGGAGCGCGGTCACGCCGAAGTCGGTGAAACGGCGGCTGCGTTTCACATCGATCAGCTTATCACCATCGGCGACCTCGCCGCGAAAATTTCCGAGGCAGCGAAACGCGCCGGTTTGGAAAACGCACAAAACGTCGCGAACGCAGAGGAGGCGGCGGACTTGTTAGGCCAACTGACTTCTCCCGGCGATCTCGTTTTGATCAAAGGCAGTCGCCTCGCGAAAACCGAGCGTGTCCTGGAAGAATTCAGCAAGCGATCAGTCGCGGAGGTCACGCCATGATGTATTACCTGCATCGCTTCAGTGGCGACTTCGGCGCGTTCAATGTTTTCTTTTACACAACTTTTCGCAGCGTGGCGGCCGCGATCACTGCCTTCATCATTTGTCTGCTCTGCGGAAATTTCGTCATCCGTAAATTGATTTCGCTGAAAGTCGGCCAACCGATTCGCACCGCGGCGGAAGTGCATCGACTGGCCGAATTGCACGGAGGCAAAGCTGGCGTGCCGACCATGGGCGGCGTTCTAATTATCGCCGCGGTCTTTATCTCCAGCGCTCTTTGGGCACGACCGGACAATCGTTTCGTTTGGCTCGCGCTTTTCGCCATGGTGGTGCTCGGTGCGCTCGGATTCGCCGACGATTATCTCAAAGTAACCAAGAAAAAATCCGAAGGTATCAGTGGCCGCGCCAAACTGGCTGTGCAGTTACTCGTGGCCGCGGTCGTCACCGCAGTTTTCCTCACGAATCCGCTGATCGAAGTGCAGGCGCGTTCGCTTTATCTGCCGTTTTTCAAAGTGCCCGTGATCACGAACATGGGACTCTTCACCTTCGTCTTTTTCGTCATCGTCATTGCCGGCGCGTCCAACGCCGTCAATCTCACCGACGGTCTCGACGGCCTCGCCATCGGTTGCACGATCACGGTTGCGTTCGCCTATGCGTTGCTCACCTACGCGGCGGGAAATTTTCGCATCGCGGATTATTTGCAGGTTCCATTTTATCCATTCACCGGCGAACTCACCGTCGTCTGTGCCGCGCTCGTCGGCGCCGGTCTTGGCTTTCTTTGGTTTAACTGTCACCCCGCGCAAGTCATCATGGGTGACACCGGCTCGCTCGCCATCGGCGGTTTGATTGGCGTAGTCGCGATTTGTTGCAAACAAGAACTGCTGCTCGTGGTGGTCGGCGGCGTTTTCGTCATCGAAGCCGTTTCCGTCATTTTGCAGGTGCTGAGTTTCAAATCGACCGGCAAGCGCATCTTTCTCATGTCGCCGCTGCATCATCACTTCGAACTAAGCGGGTGGAAGGAGAACACCGTAATCGTGCGCTTCTGGATTGTCTCGGCGGTCTTCGCCTTGCTCGGACTGGCCACGCTGAAATTGAGATAACACATGCGCTACACCGACAGAAAAGTTGCGGTTCTCGGTGCGGGTCTTAGCGGCACGGCCGCGGCGCATTTGCTCAGGGATGAAGGCGCGGCCGTGTCCGTGCTGGATAGCGCGGAAGAGAAAACAATTCTCAAGACCACGATCGACGGCCTGCGTGCGCGCGGCATCGAAGTGATTTGCGGACCGGAAGCGGAACGCAATTCCGGCATCTACGAGATGGTCGTGCTCAGTCCGGGAATCGATCCGGCGTCGCCGCTCGCGCAAAATTTTTCCAAACGCAACGTCGAGATCATTGGTGAACTGGAGCTCGGTTGGCGCTCGTGCAATTTGCCGGTGATCGCGGTTACCGGGACAAATGGAAAAACCACGACGACGGAATTGCTCGCGCAAATGTTGAACGCGTGCGGGCAGAAAACGATCGCGTGTGGCAACATCGGCAAGCCGCTGAGCGAAGTGGCGCGGGAAGGTCGCGATCTTGATGTGCTGACCGTTGAGGTAAGTTCGTTTCAGCTCGAAACGATCACGACTTTCAAACCGAACATTGCGGTTTGGCTGAACTTCGCGCCTGATCATCTGGATCGCTACCGCTCGTTAGGCGAATATCGCGCGGCCAAACTGCGCATCTTCGATTTTCAAACGGCGGACGATGTCGCGATCATCAACTCGGCGGAAAGTTTGCCGGCGTTAAAAGCACGCACAGTGACCTTCAGCGCCTATGATGACCGCGCTGATTTCTGGTTGTCAGAGGGCGCCATCGTTTATCATGGCGAATCGGTTTTGCGTTTGTCCGAGACGAAACTGCGCGGCTCGCACAACCTCGAGAATCTGATGGCGACATTGGCGGTGGGTCTTTCGCGCGGTCTTTCGTTCGCGCAAATGGTTCCGCCGCTGTGCGAGTACGAGCCGCGGCCGCATCGGCTGGAATTCGTCAGGGAACTTGGCGGTGTTACTTACGTCAATGATTCCAAGGCGACCAATCTGCACGCCGTCGAGAAAGCGTTACTCGCGCAAACCAAACCGGTCGTTCTCGTGGCCGGCGGCAAAGACAAAGGTTTCGAATACGACACGCTCACACCACTCGTTAGGCAAAAAGTTCGTGCGACGGTCTTGATCGGCGAAATGGCCCAACGCATCTGTCGCGATTGGAGCGATGCCGTGCCATGCGAAATCGCTGTTTCAATCGCGGCGGCCGTCGAGCGTGCCCACGCCGTCGCCAAATCCGGTGAGGTTGTCCTTTTTTCCCCGGGAACATCGTCCTTCGACATGTTCAAAAGCTACGCCGATCGCGGCGACCAATTTCGTGCACTGGTGCACGCGCTGAAAGAGTAACCATGAAAATTCCGAAACTTATCATCTCTCGCAAAAAACTCCGCGCCACCACCGCGCGCCGTTCGCTCACCTCCGGCGACATGGAATTCGAAGAAATGTCGGAGCCAAACATGAAGCTGTCGCGCGCGCTGCTCATTGTGCTCGTGCTGCACGTGGTCGCGGTCGCCGGCATCATCGCCTTCAACACCATCAAGAGCCGGCAGGGTGCATTTCCGCCGCCGGTTATTTCCAGCAGTCCAGCGAAAGCCAGCGCGACTGCTCCGCCGGCAAAAGCGGAAACGGTAACGGCTGCATCATCGCCGCCTGCGAAAGCGACGAACAAGGACGACGCGAACATTCCGAAAGCGATGCCGGTAAATTCCGAGAACGGAAATTTCTACACGGTCGTCAAAGGCGATAGCCCGGTGAAAATCGCGAAGAAGCTAAAGGTTTCCGAAAGCGAATTGCTCTCGGTCAATCACATCGACGATCCGCGCAAATTGCAGATCGGGCAGAAGCTCATTATTCCGAAGTCTAACAAGTCGAAGAAAAGTTAATTTAGCCACGGATTAACACGGATGAAACACGGATTGGGATTTTGCCGCGGAGCTTTTCGCCTAACGAGTGCTTCTCTTTTATCCGTGTTTAATCCGTGTTCATCCGTGGCCGAAGAAATCTGCCAAGAACATGCATCGTAAGAGCGCCTATTTTCTTTTCGTCGCCGTCCTCGCGATGCTGGTCATCGGCATCATCATGCTTTTCAGCACGAGTGCATTCGCGCGCGAAAGTCATGGCGACGTTTACGCGTTTGTGAAACGGCAGGCCGTCTGGGTTGCGATCGGCTTTGTCGTCTGCATCGTGGCGGCGCGAGTCGATTATCACTTTTGGGTGCGGACATGGTGGATTTGGCTAGGCCTTAGTGCAATTGCGCTGGGCTGTTGTTTCCTGCCCAAAATAGGCGTTCGCCTGAATGGATCTCGTCGCTGGCTGGGGTGGGGACACACACCGTTTTGTCAGCCGTCGGAGTTGGCGAAAATCGCCGCGATTTTTTTCCTGGCCTGGTGGTTTTCGCGTTTCGAAAAAAAGAGCGGTCGCATCATTCACGGTTTCGTCATTCCGCTCGCCATCGTCAGTGTGATTCTCGCACTGATCGGCGCCGAAGTGGATCTCGGATCGACCACCCTCATCGGCATGACCTCGTTCACCATCATGTTTATCGCGGGCGCGAATCCGATCGTGCTCGGCGCGATCTCGGCCCTGGGCGCGGGCTCGATAATTTTTGTCGCGACGATGATGCCCGAACGACTGAGCCGCTTGCTCGCATTCTCGGATGTCGAGAAATACAAACTGGGCGCCGGCCTGCAGCAATATGAAGCTCTGGTCGCGTGGGGCAGCGGCGGCATCGATGGCCTCGGTCTGGGAAATGGCCGGCAAAAAATGGCCTACCTGCCTTACGCGCACACCGATTTTATTTTCCCGATGATCGGCGAAGAGCTCGGGCTGCGCGTCAGCCTGCTCGTCGTTTTTCTTTTCGTCGCCATCATCGTTTGCGGAATGACGATCGCGCTGCACGCGAAAGATCGCGCCGGTCTGCTGCTCGGTGCGGGCATCGTTTCGCTTTTCGCATTTCAAGCTGCGATCAACATCGGCGTCACGACCGCGCTTTTGCCTAACAAGGGGTTGTCGCTGCCTTTCATCAGCTACGGCGGCTCGAACTTGCTCGCGTGCCTCTTCGGCGTCGGACTGCTCCTGAGTATTTATCGGCAGGGCGTGGCGGAACCGGCCGTGAACAAAAAACGCATGACCGTGCAGGTGCGCACGACGCCGAGGATTTGATGAACGCCGTTATCGCATGCGGAGGAACTGGCGGTCATCTGTTTCCCGGACTCGCTGTCGCGGAAGTGCTGCGGGCGCGCGGTCACGAGGTGATGCTTTTCATTTCGGAAAAAGAAATCGACACACTGGCGACTTCAACGCGCGCGGAATTTCGTTTCGAAAAACTTCCGACCGTCGGACTGCCTTCGCCATTCTCGCCTGCGATCGTGCGTTTTCTGCAAAGGTTTAACGAAAGCTTGTCTGCCTGCCGCAGGATCTATCGTAATTTCAAACCGCACGCCGTTCTCGGGATGGGCGGTTTTACTTCCACCGCGCCGGTCTTGGCGGGACGAATGCGCGGCATTCCGACTTTCATTCACGAATCGAATGCCATTCCCGGAAAAGCGAATCGCATGACGGCGCGAATGGTTCGGGCGGTCTTGTTGGGCTTCAAGGAATGCGCGCAATTTTTTCCGAAAGTGCGGACGGAAGTTACCGGCACACCGATTCGCTCCGAATTGCAACGCATCGATCGCCGCGCGGCGCGCGTGAAACTCGGATTGCGCGAGGATCTGCGCACGTTGCTCGTCATGGGCGGTAGCCAGGGTGCGAGCGGAATCAATCAGGCGATGATTCGCGCGCTCCCATCACTACAAGGCGAAGCGCTGCAGATCATCCATCTTTCCGGCGCGCGCGACGAACGTTTGCTCGCGGATAATTATCAGCGCGAAAAAATTCCCGCGCACGTCGCCGCCTTTCATCACGCCATGGGCGAAGTTTACAGCGCGGCTGATTTCGCGATCGCGCGTTCCGGCGCGGCCAGTTTGTCAGAACTGGCTGCCTTCGCCTTACCTTCACTCTTGATTCCGTTTCCCTACGCGTCGGACGATCATCAAACGCGCAACGCCGAAATTTTTGTGAAAGCGGAAGCCGCGCTGCTCGTGCGCGAAGCGGAACTCGCCGGCGATCTGTTGGCGCGCAGAATTCAGGACTTGTTAGGCAATCCGGAACAATTGCAGCGCATGTCCGATAATTGCGGCCGTCTCGCGCCGAAGAACGCAGCCGTCCTTGTCGTCGAAACGATGGAGAGATATACGCTCCCATGACGCACGCGGCCGATCTGCAAAAACAGCTGACGCAAGAGCGCCATCGCATTCATTTGATCGGGGTAGCCGGCAGCGGCATGAGCGGAATCGCCGCGTTGCTGCTCGAGCTTGGACACGAAGTCAGCGGCTCAGATCGGGTGCGTTCGCTGGAGACGGAACGACTCGTTAGGCTGGGGCTGCGTTTTCATTTGCAACATCGCGCGGAAGACGCCGCCGACGCGGAGATCGTCATCTATTCGTCCGCCATCAAGAAAGAAAACCCGATTCTTCTGGCCGCTTCCGAAACAGGGAAGCAAATGTTCCGCCGCGCCGAAGCTCTCGCGGCCATCATGCTCGGCAAGCGAGGCATTGTCATCGCTGGCATGCATGGCAAGACGACGACTTCTTCGATGAGTGCGCATGTTTTTCGCGAAGGTGGTTTGCATCCATCATATTATATCGGGGCTGAGACTCCCATTCTGGGCGCGAATGCGCATTGGGATACGCGCGGCGAATATTTTGTGGCCGAAGGCGATGAGAGCGATGGCACGCTGCGTTTTTTTCATCCCGAGCACGCGCTCATTCTTAATATTGAAGAGGAGCACCTCGATTATTACAAGAACCTGGCCGATATCGATCGCGTCTTTTTGAAACTGCTCGAGCAGACAAGCGGTCACGTCTTCTTCTGCGCCGATGATGCGAATGCGACAAGGCTGTGCGCAAAACAGGACCGTGCCGTCTCTTTCGGTTTTGCGGACGCGGCCGATTATCGCGGGACCGATATCGAGCTGAAAGATTTCGCTTCGACTTTCTGCGTCTGGCAACGCGGCCAGCAATTAGGCGAAGCAGTCCTGAATGTTCCCGGTCGTCACAATGTGAGCAACGCACTCGGGGTGATCGCGCTCGCGACTGAAGTGGGAATTCCCTTCGAGAAAGTTGCGGCATCCCTGGGTCATTTCCAACACGCGCGCCGGCGTTTCGAAATCAAATACGCCAGCGACCGTTACCTGCTGGTGGATGATTACGCGCATCATCCAACGGAAATTCGTGCGACCATCGCCACCGCGCGCTCGACCGGGCGCAATCGCGTGCTGACGATGTTTCAACCGCATCGCTACTCGCGCACGAAAGCTTTGCGCAAAGAATTTGGGTGCGCCTTTGATCAAGCAGATCGCGTTTTGGTGACGGACGTTTATGCCGCGAGCGAAACGCAACTTCCCGGCGTGAGTGGAAACACGATCGTCGAAGAAATTCTGGCGAACGGACATCGCGGCGCCGCCTATCAACCCCGCCTCGACCGGCTGCATTGCGACATGGGCAACATGCTTGCGAGCGGCGATCTCGTTTTAAGTCTGGGCGCGGGAAATATTCACGAGCAGCTTTCATTACTCGCAGCCGATCTCGTTATTTCGGAAAAGCTGCAGGAAATTGTCGGACCGCACGGCGAGGTCAGCCTTTACGAACCGCTCTCGAAACACACGACCTTGCGCGTTGGTGGACCGGCGCAATTCTGGGTCGAACCGCGCGACGAACGCGCCTTTGCCGACATCATTCGTTTTTGTCGCCGCGAAAATCTTCCGCTTTTTGTGATTGGTCGTGGTTCGAATTTGCTCGTGCGCGATGGCGGAATTCGCGGAGTGGTAGTTCATCCGAGCGGTGGAGAATTCAATCGGACAGTTGCTTCCGGAACGACGATCACGGCGGGTGCCGGCGCGAAGTTGAAGGAAGTCGCTTACGCAGGAAAGGCGGCGGGGATCGGTGGACTCGAATGGATGGAAGGAATTCCCGGCGAGGTTGGCGGCGCTTTGCGCATGAATGCCGGCGCGATGGGTGCGCAGACTTTCGACAACGTCGTGAGCGTGCGGTTTCTGGACGCCGACGGGAACACGCAGACGAAAAATGCCGGTGAGCTCGAAGTGCATTACCGGCACGTGCCCTCGCTGGAAAAGAATTACGCGGTCTCGGCTGTTTTTCAGGGAAGACTCGCTCCGAAAGAAGAGATCGCACGGAAGTTGGAAGAATCGCAGAAAAAACGGCGCACGACTCAGCCGGCAGCGCAAAGCGCAGGATGCATTTTCAAAAATCCCGCGCCCAGTCCGGCGGGAAAATTGGTCGATGAGCTTGGATTGAAAAATTGCGCGGTGGGAAAAGCGCGCGTCTCCGAAGTACACGGAAATTTTCTGGTCAATGATGGTGGGGCGACTGCGGGCGAGATGCTGGAGTTGATCGAAAAAATCAAGACCGTCGCGCGCGAAAAACGCGGGATCGAACTCGAAAACGAAGTGCAAATCGTGGGAGAGGACGCATGAACCACGACGGACGTGAAAGCGGAATTCTGGGGAGCGCATGGCTGCGCCGTGCTGGTTGCGGCATTTTGCCGCAACGAACTTCTCGGGTTTGGGCAGGCCTAACGAGAAGTTCGCGATCGCAGGATGCGATCGCCCACACGCTACAAGCGTGCGCTCCCCAGAACAGAATCGTGCGCTCTAGATGACTACATTGCCAAACAACATCGCGGTCTTGAAAGGCGGGCCCGGCGCGGAGCGCGACGTTTCCCTCGCCACGGGCGCAGGCGTGGCCAAAGCCTTGCGCTCGTTAGGCGCGGAAGTGACCGAAGTCGATGTGCGCGGCGATGATTTCGAATTGCCTAACGAGACTGAACTCGCCTTCATCGCGCTACACGGAACGTTTGGTGAAGACGGGCAGGTGCAGCAGATTCTGGAAGATCGCGGCGTCGCCTATACCGGCGAAGGCGTGGAAGAGAGTCGCATTGCTTTCGACAAAATTCTTTCGAAACGAAACTTCGACGCGGCGGGGGTGGCGACTCCGGCGTGGGAAGTGATCACGAAAGGTCAGCAGCCGACCATGGCGTTGCCTTACGTAATCAAAGCGCCGAAGCAGGGCTCGACGGTCGGGATTTACATTGTCAAAAAAGAAAACGAAGTCGCGAAAGCACTGCAGGACGCAGCGGAATACGACGAGCGTTTGCTGGTCGAAAAATTTGTTCCTGGCCGCGAATTGACGGTCGGCGTG
>JALZAX010000005.1 GCA_030948055.1 Verrucomicrobiota bacterium
TTGGTTCGCTCGTTCAAGTAGTCCAGGATAAGTTGCCAAACGTTCCGAAGGCCCGCGTGATTTATCAACTCACGGTGCCCGACGCGCCCGTGGAAAAGAACCGTCCGACCGAGCCGGTCGCCAAGTCGCCTAATCCGCCTAACGACAAGAGCGCCGATTCCAAAACGGCGCGTTTGGCGAAGAACGCCTGAGTTTCGCGCGACTCGTTCGCGCAGTTGACAAAGCCTCGGCTGTCCGTGACCCTTCACGCCCGAAAAAAATCATCATGGCCAACACGAAATCCGCCGCCAAACGCGCCCGCCAATCCGTCGCGCGCACTCTTCGCAATCGCAGCGTCCTCAGCCGTCTGCGCGGTATGCACAAGAAAGTCGCGGCCGGTGGGTCAGATGAGAACAGCATCCGCGATTTAATTTCCGCCATCGATAAGTCGGCCAAGCGCGGAATCGTTCACCCGAACGCGGCCCGTCGGCGCAAAGCGCGTCTGAATAAGGCCCGCAAAGCGGCCTAACGACAGCGTTTTTCGGACGCGCGAGATGTGCTTTGCATATCTCGCAGTCGCGCTAGAGTCACTCGGATGATCGCTGCTTTTTTTCTCATTCTTTCCGCCGTCGCCTACCGAATTGTCGTCGGGCTTTACGGCCATTCCAATTCGATTGGCCTGCTCAATTTCGCCCCGCTCGCCGCGATCGCACTTTGTTCCGCCGCTTACTTTCCGCGGAAATATAAGTTCGCCGTTCCGATGGCCGCGCTACTCATCTCCGACGTGGCGTTGAACATTCACTATCACTTCTCGTTTTTCACGCCTGAGGTCTTGTCACATTACCTCGGTTTCGCACTTGTCGGTTGCCTCGGATTAGTTCTGCAAAATCGGCCGCGTTTGGCGACGATGCTGCCGACTTCGATTGCCGCTTCGATAATTTTCTACGTAGTCACGAACATCTTTTCGTGGCTGAGCGATCCAGGGTATGTCAAAAATTTCGCCGGATTGATGCAGAGCCTAACGACTGGTTTGCCGCAATACAGCGCGACCCCGACCTGGATGTTCTTTCGTAATTCGCTCCTGAGCGATCTCTTCTTCACCGCCGTCTTCGTTGTTTGCATGAGTTTCGGACGAGAACCGGAACGTTCCCGCGCCACCGCGGCTCTGCCACGCCCTGCTTAAACCGGCCATGCAGCCGCCGGAGCAACGCGACGAAGTCGAGATGCTCTCGCTCATGCTCTTGATCCGGCGTTTCGAAGAACGCGCGAGTCAACAGTATCAAGCGCAGAAGATCGGCGGCTTTTGTCATCTTTATATTGGACAGGAAGCGGTCGTGGTCGGCGCCGTCGCCGCGACGCGGCCTAACGACTACTTGATCACCGCGTATCGCGATCACGCCCATGCGCTCGCGCGCGGAACGACGGCCGATGCCTGCATGGCGGAGTTATTCGGTAAGGCGACCGGTTGTTCGCGCGGCCTTGGCGGCTCCATGCATTACTTCGACAAGGAACATCACATGTACGGCGGGCATGCCATTGTCGGCGCACACGTGCCGCTGGCCTGCGGTCTCGCATTCGCCTGCAAATATCGCGAAGAAGATCGTGTCACACTTTGTTTCTTCGGCGATGGCGCGATCAACCAGGGCGCATTTCACGAAGCTCTCAATCTCGCCGGGCTCTATCACTTGCCGATTATTTTCATCTGCGAAAACAACCTCTTCGCCATGGGAACGTCAGTCGAGCGTTCGACTTCACTCAAAGAAATCGTCGAACGCGCGGAAGGCTACGACATTCCCGGAACGGTCGTGGACGGGATGAATTTTCGCGAAGTGCGCGACAAGCTGCGCGAGATTGTCGAGTCAATTCGCAAAGATCCGCATCCGGCTTTTGTCGAGGCGCGGACCTATCGATATCGCGGCCACTCCATGTCGGATCCGGCGAGTTATCGAACGAAAGAGCAGCTGGAAAAATATCGCATGGACGATCCGATTACGCGGTTGCGCGCGCAGCTTACCCGCGAGGAAAAACTGACGCACGAGCAGTTCGACGTCATGGATAAGAAGGCGAAAGAAACTGCGCTACTGAGTGTGAAGTTTGCCGAAGAAAGTCCCGAGCCGCCGCTCGAGCGACTCTACGATTACACTTACGTCTCATGAGGGAGATGCGCGAGATCACCTACCGGCAGGCGCTGAACGAAGCGCTCGCGGAAGAATTGGAACGCGATCCGAACGTCTTCCTCATCGGCGAAGAAGTCGCGCAATACAATGGCGCTTACAAAGTCAGCCAGGGTTTGCTCGATCGTTTCGGCGCGAAACGAATCATCGATACACCGATCAGCGAAAATGGCTTTGCCGGCATGGGTGTCGGCGCCGCTATGGTGGGCTTGCGGCCGATCGTCGAGTTCATGACTTTCAGCTTCTCGCTCGTTGCGTTCGACCAGGTGGTCAACAACGCACCGAATATGCTCACGATGTCGGGCGGACAATTCAATATACCGATCGTTTTCCGCGGCCCGAATGGTCCGGCGCACCAACTTGGCGCGACGCACTCGCACGCGACGGAATGTTTGTATGCGAATTTCCCCGGCCTGAAAATTTGCACGCCGGCCACACCGCGCGATGCGAAAGGTTTGTTGAAGACAGCGGTGCGCGATAACAATCCAGTTCTAGTACTAGAGAGCGAGCTACTCTACAGCTCGAAGGGCATGATCGAGCCGGCGGAAACGGAATTGCTGATTCCGCTGGGAGAAGCGGAAGTGAAACGCGAAGGCGACGACGTCACCATTATTTGTTACGCGCAAACGCTTCCGATGGCGCTGGCGGCCGCGGAGGCGCTCGCGAAGGAAGAGATCAGCGCGGAAGTGCTCGATCTGCGTTCGATCAAGCCGCTCGACGAGAAGGCGATTTTCAATTCGGTTGCGAAAACGCATCGCGTCGTGATTGCCGAACAAGACCGGCCGTATTGCGGAATCGGCGCGGAAATTTGTTATCGCATCCAGAACGAAATCTTCGATGAGCTTGACGCTCCCATCGCCCGCGTATCACAGGAAGATGTCCCGATGCCATATAACGAACGACTGGAAAAGGCTGTCTTGCCGAGCGCGGAGAAAATTGTCGCCGCAGTAAAGAAAGTCTGTGGTGCCTAACGAGTAATTCGCCATGCCCGAAATCCAAATGCCGAAGCTGAGCGACACCATGACGGAGGGGACGCTCGTCGCGTGGAAGAAGAAGAAGGGCGACAAAGTCACCACGGGCGAAGTCATCGCCGAAATCGAAACCGACAAGGCGACCATGGAATGGGAATCGCCGGAAGATGGCGTCCTGACGGAAATTTATATCGACGAAGGCGGCAAGGTAGAAGTCGGACAAAAGATCGCGTTCATCGGCGAAGAGGGCGAAGCCGCGCCAGCAAAGGAAGAAAAGAAAGAAGAAGCGCCGAAAGAAAAACCAAAAGCGGAAACGGAAAAACCTGCTCCGGCAAAGGAGCAGAAAAAAGAAACCGCTCCGCCAGAAGCGCAAAAGAAACCTGCGGCAAAAAAAGAGACCAAAGCACCGCCGCCGCAAAAAGCTGATGGCGACGAAGCGCGTGTGAAAGCGTCGCCACTCGCGCGACGTTTGGCCGCACAAGCAGGTCTCGATGTTTCGGAGGTCAAAGGCACCGGCGACGAAGGGCGAATCACGAGCACGGATGTGCACGCAGCGATAAAATCAAAATCGAAAGCCCCGCAGAAAAAATCGCCCGCGCCAAGTGTGAGACCGGGCGAAGGCGCACGGATTCAGTTGAGCGGAATGCGCAAGGTCATTGCCGAGCGTTTAGTCGAAAGCAAAGGCCCCGTTCCGCATTTCTATTTGAACATCGAAATCGATGCGGGTCCGCTCATGTCCGCGCGCGCCGAATTAAAAGCCGGCGGCGAAGGCAGCGATACTGCGAAAATCACCGTGAACGATTTCGTTCTGAAAGCATCAGTCGATGCCGCGGTGAAAGTTCCCAAAGTAAATGCGTCGTTCGACGAGGACGCCATCATCCAATATCAGGATGTGGATCTCGCGATTGCGGTGGCGATTGAAGACGGCCTTGTCACACCGGTCGTTAGAGCGGCCCAAAAGAAATCACTGCGCGAGATCAGCGAAGCAGTGAAAGACCTGGCGCATCGCGCGCGCCACAAGCGGATGAAGCCGGAAGAATTTCAAGGCGGCACATTCACGGTCTCGAATCTCGGCGGGTACGGCATCGATTCATTTTCCGCCATCATCAATCCGCCGCAGGGATTCATTCTCGCCATCGGCGCCGTTTCCAAACGCGCCGTCATCGACGATTGCGATCAACTGGTCGCCGGTCATCGCATGGCCATCTGTATGAGCTGCGATCATCGCGTAATCGATGGAGCGCTCGGCGCGGATTATTTGAAAGAGTTGCGCCGCCTCCTGGAAAATCCGACGCTGCTTCTGATCTAGCACTCGTTAGGCCATGGAACATCGGCCGCAGGAAAACGAACTCCGGCCGGTTTCGTTCGCCGCGCATGCGGCGCGCGGAATGGTGCGCGATCAAAAAACTCGGCGACGCGTCATGCTGGTCGTTGTGCTTCTGGCGCTGCTGATGGTCGTGGGCGGGGCGACTTTTCTGCGGGAAGTAATGAATCCAAATCGCCATCTGCTTCGCTTCATTTTGTTTTGGTTGGCCTGCGGATGGTTCACCATCCTGGCTCTCTTGCTCGCGCTATTTGATTTGCTAATGGTGCGCGCGCAAAATCGCGCCGCGCAAAAAGCATTACGTGAGCAAACGAAAATAGCCTAACGAGTGGTTGCTGATTAGCGTTGGTCGCGAAAGGCGGAACCCGCCTGGTAGGATTCAAGCTGGATGCGAATGGATCTTGCGCGCGCTGGATTACCCTGCGACTCGGATAGCTCGATCGCGCGCTGGGCGGTTTTGATGGCTTCGGCAAACCTTCCGCTCTCGGCGTAGGCTGCCGCCAACGTCGCTGCAACAATGGGATTTTTGCCGGCCGTGATGGTGTCGGCACGTTCGGCTAATTCGACGGCGCGGCGACCATCGCGAATACGAGATTCCGGCGAAGTAGCCAGCAACCAGGCCAAATTATTTTGCGCTTCAATATCCTGCGAATCCAATTCGAGAGCTTTGTCGTATTGCTCGATTGCCTTTTCGTTCTGGCCGGTTTGCAAAAAAGAATTTCCGAGATTGTAATGCGCTTCGGCGAAATTCGGCGCGATTGCGAGGGCGGCTTCCAGATGAGCGATCGATTGCTGCGGCTCGCCCGCCTCAAGTAACGCAAGCCCAAGCGCAGAGTGAACCTGCGCCCGCATCGCCTGGCCTTGCAATGCCAGTTCGTACTGTTCGATTGCTTCGCCGAGCTTTCCTTTTTCGTAAAACGCTTCGCCCAGGTCGAGGTGTGTGACGGTGTTAGGCGGAGTGCGCGCGGCTGTCATTTTCCACAGCGTCTCGCTATCTTTCCAATAAGAAGCTTGGGTGCGCGCGCCCAAGGCGAGGCTCGCGATGATCGCAGCCGCGACTGTGCTCGCGAAAATTCTATGAAGGCGCCAGCGTGCGAGAAAATCGGCGGTCGCCCATGTGAGGAGTAGGTAGAGGCCAATCTGCGGGAGGTAAGTGTAACGATCGGCATGCGATTGAACTCCCACCTGAATGATTCCGATGACCGGTGCAAGCATGAGCAGAAACCAAAACCAGCCGGTCAGCAGATAACGCTGTCGAGTGGCGCGAATGCAGGCGAGGGAAATGACAACGAACAAACCGAGCGCGAGAAGCGTAGTGGCGATCGCGATAGCGTTGGTTTTTGGCAACAGCGGATAAAAAGCCGCCAGGTCGCTCGGCCAAAATAGCTGCCGCAAATAGATCAGACAGGCGGCGGCGGCGTTACTGATCCGCATGAATATCGGCACGTAACCGATCGACTGGATGGTGCCTTGTTGGGCGATTATCGTGATGATGGCAGAACCGGCCGCGAGCGCGAGAAACGGAATTTTTTCCAAGAGAAGTTTGCGAAGCAGGTTGCCGTGGCCGCGCTTGGACTCGTTCGGCCAGCGGCGCAGTGGCCAGTAATCCAAAAGAAGAAGCACGAACGGTACGCTGACCAGCATCGGTTTCGACATCAGCCCGAGCGCAAATAAAACGAGGACGAGTGCGTAGCGGCTACGCGATGGTCGAGAGGTGTAGCGAGCGTAGGCACCGATGGTCAGGACGAAGAAAAACGCACTGAGCACATCTTTGCGTTCCGCAATCCATGCGACCGATTCCACCCGCAGAGGATGTATTGCGAAAACTGCGGAGACAAAAGCGCTGCGCCAAAGCGCGGCAGTCATCCGCCACAGCACGAGAAAAAGCAGAATGGCGGTAGCTGCATGAAGAACGACGTTAGTCAGATGATGCCCGCGCGGCACGAGGCCGTAGAATTGGCAATCGAGCATGTGCGCAATCCAGGTGAGCGGGTGCCAATTAGCCGCATGCGTGTGGGAGAAGGCCCAGACGATTCCACTACTCGTTAGGCCGGCGGCGACGTGCGGATTTTTTAGGACGTACTCGGGATCGTCGAGATTAATGAAGTCATGCTGCAATGTTTGCCCGAAGACGAACCAGATGAGCGCCGCGATGGCCAGACAGATGGCAGGAACAACGGTGCGCTCGGTCACTTTCATCGGCGATAAGAAGCCTAACGAGTGGTATCCCGAAAAGGCGAGCCAGCTTGGTACGTTTGCAACTGGATCCGAATCGAGTCGGCCAGAGCGTTGTTTCCTTCGGCGATGGCGAGCGCGGCGGCGCGGCGGGCAGTCTTCATCGCATCGTCAAAACGACCGAGCTCCGCGTAGGCGGCCGCGAGCGTTGCGCCGGTCCGCGGATTTTTGCCTAGGGTAAGCTCATCGGCGCGCAATGCGCAGGCGACGGCCTCTTTTCCATCGCGAATATTTTCCTGCGGCGCGGTGGAGAGGATCCAGGCAAGGTTGTTCAGCGCGCGTTCATCGGCGGGGTTGAGATCAATAGCCTTTTTGTATTCGGTGACTGCTTCGGCAAAGTGGCCTAACGAAAGAAAGCTCGTTCCGAGATTGTAGTGGGCATCGGCGAAATCCGGATCGATTTCGATCGCTCGTTGCAAATGCACGAAGGAGTCTTCGACTCGGTGCGATTCGGACAAAGCGAGACCCAGATTTGATTCAGCCTCTACATACTTCGGCCGAATCTTGAGTGCAGTTTCGAAGTGTTGGATCGCTTCCCGTGGATTTCCTTTTTCGAGAAGGATCACTCCCAAATTGGTGTGGGCGAGAGCCTGCGCCGGATCGAAGGCCAGCGCTCGCCGATAATTTTCAACCGCTTCATCCAGGCGTCCCATATCCTGCTGCACCTCTCCGAGATTTCTCCTGGCAACCGGATTGTCCGGCGTGACGGCGAGAGCGTGTCGCCAAAGCGTTTCGCTATTTTGCCAATAGCCAGTCTGCCTTCGCGCATCGATGATCAGCGCGAGTAAAACGATGGCGGAAACGGGTCCGAGAACGAATCGTGCGCGCGACGAGGATGACGTCAGATCAGTAATGGCCCAGGTTAGCGCGATCAACAATCCGATTTGCGGAAGATAGGTGTAACGATCTGCGTGTGATTGTTCGCCGACTTGGACGAGGCCGATAACCGGCAGGAGCATGACAAGGTACCAGAGCCATCCGGTAACGAGAAATTTTCGGTCGCGGAAAAAAAAGATGGCGAGAGAAATCGCGATGAGGAAAAACGAGGAGATGAGAAGCGCCGGAATGGAAACGCCCAACGGATAAAACGGGGCCAGATTGGTGGGCCAAAATGTTTGGCGCAGGTAAATACCGTATGAGGTGATGGCGTTGCCGATTCGAGTCGCGATCGGGACGTTGGCGATTTCAATGATCGCATCTCGCTGCGCGAAGAGTGTTGCGATCGCGACCGCGAAAGCGCAGATGAACATCGGAATTTTCTCGACGAAAAGACGAACGCTCTGTCCTTTTCCGAAGCGATCGAGCGGCCAGTAATCTAAGAGCAACAAAACAACCGGCACCGTTACCAGCATTGGTTTGGACAACAGGCCGGCGACGAAAATCCCGAGCGTGAGCAGGTAACGGCCGCGCGATGGCCGCCGCGCATACCGGACGTAGGCCAGGATCGTGAGCACGAAGAAGAATCCGCTCAGAACGTCCTTCCGCTCCGCGACCCACACGACAGATTCTGCGCGCAACGGATGAATCGCAAAGATCGCGGCGAGGAAAGCGCTCGGCCACACGGCGCGCGTTATCTCGCGTAATGACAGAAAAAGCGCGACGGCGGTGGCGCTATGCAACAGGACGTTGGTGAAATGATGTCCGCGCGGTTTCAAGCCAAACCGCTGGCAATCAATCATGTGGGAAATCCAGGTAAACGGGTGCCAGTTGCCCGCGTGAAAATGAGTGAAGGCCCAAACAAATCCATGACTCGTTAGGCCGCGTGCCACCGCGATGTTCTTCAGGACGTAGCTGGAGTCGTCCACATTCGCGAAGTCGAACCCGAGCGTTTGTCCGAAAACAATCCACACGAGTGCGACTAGCGAAATGCAGATGCCGGCAGTAATCAAAACTGGCCAACGCGACGCCGACGCGGTTAGTTTTTCTTGTGGCAACGACTTCACGCGCAGGCTGGAAAACGCGTGAACAAATGGAAGCGGATGAAGCGCGCGTCCTGGCGCCGTTCGCGCAAAAATCGGGCGAATCGCGCGGCCGTAAGTATGCGCAGACTTCGCACGCCTATCGGACGGAGTTTCAACGTGATCGGGCGCGGATCATTCACGCTCGCGCTTTTCGCCGACTGGAATACAAGACGCAAGTTTTCCTCAACGGCACGGGCGATCATCTGCGGACGCGTTTGACCCACACCATCGAGGTGGCATCGATCAGCCGCACCATCGCACGCGCGCTTTCCTTGAACGAAGATTTGGCGGAAGCGATTGCACTCGCGCACGATTTTGGGCATTCGCCTTTCGGGCATTCCGGGGAGGAGATGCTGGCGGAATGCATGCAAGGTCACGGCGGGTTTGAACATAACGAACAAAGTCTGCGCGTAGTGGAATTGCTCGAGGAAGTGTATCCAGAATTTTCCGGACTGAATCTAACTTTCGAAGTGCGGGAAGGTTTGCAGAAACATCGCAAGCTGGAGACGCGTCCCACTTTGGAAGCGCAGATCGCGGATATCGCCGACGAGATTACTTATTACAGTCATGATCTCGATGACGCGCTCGATTTTGCAATTCTCTCGGTTGATCAATTGGACGAAGTCGAAGTCTGGCGGCAGAGCCATGGCAATGTTTCGCAGCGTTATCGCGATGCGCGGGAGCCGGAACTGCACAAGCTGATCATTCGCGACATCATCGATGTGCAGGTGCGCGACGTTGTGGGTTGCAGCGCAGCGACGATCGCGGCCGCTGGGGTTTCCAGCGCGGATGAAGTGCGGCAGCAGCCACGCAAACTGATCCGCTACAGCGATGAGCGGGCGCGGGCGAACAACGAATTGCGGCGCTTCTTATATAAAAACGTCTATTACCATCCGCGCGTGGCGGAAGTGAACCAGCGCGCCTGCGAAATGTTGCGCGTCGTCTTTCAAGCCTACGTGCAGTCACCGGATCTGCTGGGCGATGCGGCCACGCGTCGAATCGAAGGCGAAGGTTTGCATCGCACAGTGTGTGATTACATCGCGGGCATGACTGATCGCTATTTGCTGGAAGAACACGCGCGCATTTCCGCACCTAGGTCTCGTTAGGCGGCGGCGTGTCCTGTCTCGTCGCGGAGATATTCGATCACAAGGCGCAATCGGCGATCGATCGCCAACTCTTCGAGCAATTCCTGGCGACGCCACGGGTCGGTGATGAACGTGGCCGCTATCAAATCGGCCAACATTTCCGGATCGCTCAATTCCGAAAGATAATCATCGACTTTCGCGGGCAACTTTCGGCCGTCGTCGCGCAGTTTTCGATAGAGCTCGAGCACCTTTTCGCCCAGCGCCTGAACTTGCAGCGACGAACCCTCGTCGGATTCAAGCGGTTCGATCTCCGCGATGGGAAATGGTTTTTCCTGTTCGAAACCGATGAAGCGGACCCGTTGCAATCCCTGCAAAATAAGATTGGAAGTCCCGTCGCCGCGGTCGACGCAAGCGCGCACCAATCCAACGGTCACGATGTCATGGAAGTCTTCGGAGGATTGCCAGTCGCTTCGTTTGCTCCTGAGGAGGGCAACACTAAACATCCGATCGTGCGCGAGCGCATGGCCGAGCATTTCGCGATAGCGCGGTTCGAAAATATAAAGTGGCAGGAGCGCGTGAGGAAAAAGCACCGCGCCTGGCAACGGCATGACCGGCACGGTCTGGGGCAAAGAAATGGGTTCGCTCATTGCAGTGGTGATCTAACTCCAATGCAATATACGCTGCAAAATCAGCGGACGATGCGCCGCAGTTCCGCGAGCGAAAGTTGTCCGTCGACCTGATGCGTGCCGAGGTGGGCGTAATTCAGGGCGGAGCCACGCCGTGCAAGTGTGATCCTGATCTCCCGTCCGATCGCGCCGGTTCCCATGGCACTAATGGGAACACGTTTCTTGTTCACTTCGAAGAAACGAAGAAGCCGCGCGGCATCTTCTTCCTGGTCAGTGCGAGTGACGATTTTGAAAATATCCGGATGCAAGGCCTGTGCGGCTTTGAAAAGCGCTTTTAATTCTGACTCGTTAGGCGTGCGGTAAAAATCATGCACGGAAATGATTCGTCGAACGCGGTGGGTCTCAGCCATTTCTAAGACTGCACGCAACTCCACGCCGGCGCGCAGCTCGACATCGACATAGCGCGCCTGCGGCAAATAGCGCAGCAAAAGATCGCGGCGGCGGGCGGGGGAGAGGCTGTTCAAGCCGCCTTCCGCGGAGTGGCGGGCGGTGATAATTAAAGGCGCGGCGAGCTTGCGGAGAAATTTTTCCGCTTCCGGAAGGACGTGATTGAGGGCATCAAGGCGCAACTCGAAAAGATCGGGCGGGTGTCGGAGAGTAATGGCGCGATGCAGATCGGTCGGAGAAAAAATGACTGCGACCAACTGATGGCGGCGGCGGTTTTTCGTCCTACTGACCGCAGTCATGCTATAATGGCGAGGTTTTGCTACAATCCGAACCTGAGGCATCCCAATGATTACGCGCCGACAGGAAATCAACACGCAGCTGCAGCAGATCTGTGATTCGTTTCTGCTGGCGCTGACCTTGTTCGGCACCCATAGCCTCCGGCTGCACAGCACGCGCTGGTTCAACCTCGAAGAAAGTGTCGATCCATTTTCCAATTATCATTGGCTGATCGTTGTGGTCATGGCCTTCGGTCCAATTTTGCTCGACCTGCAAGGGTTCTATCAGTCGCCGCTAACAAAGACAAAGTGGAAGTCATTTCGGCAAATCGTGCAGGCCATGGTTTACCTGAGCATCGTGGTGAGCGGCTGCGTCATTTTTTTGCGACTGCCGCTGATCAGCCGTTCCCTCGCGTTGCTCTTTATTATTTTCGCGACGCTCGTCCTGCTCATCAAAGAGCGAATCATCGTCGCCAGTGTGCGCCGGCGCGCGCGGCGGGGCGAATTACGGGAGCGAATTCTTCTGGCGGGGACACCGCGCGACATCGCGGTTTTGGAAGAATCCTTCACCTCCGAGCAGAAGCTCCTGATAGTCATTGCGGAAAGAATCGATATCGAGCGCCAGCCGATTTCCGATTTGGTGGAAGCCCTGCACAAACATTCGGTGACGCGGGCGATTTTCGCGGCGGGTCACACACAATTGAATCGAGTGGAGCAGGCGATCGGTGCCTGCGAAATCGAGGGCGTGCCAGCCTGGCTGGTAGCGGATTTTATTCAGACTTCTATCGCGAAGCCTGATTTCGACGTCTTCAGTGGAAGACCAATGCTGGTCTTTCGTTCCACGCCGGAAGTTTCGTGGGCCCTTCTAATTAAAGGAACGATTGATCGCATGGGCGCGGCCCTGGCGCTGGTCATTCTCGCGCTGCCGATGTTAATGGTCGCGCTGATTATCCGCCTGACCTCGCGCGGCTCGGCCATTTTCCGACAGCAGCGTGCCGGCAAGCACGGGAAGCCGTTTACCATGTATAAATTCCGTTCGATGTCGAACGATGCCGAGCAGCGTCACGCCGATCTCTTGCCGTTTAACCAGATGAACGGGCCGGTTTTTAAAATCGAGGACGATCCGCGCATCACACGTTTTGGTCGTTGGCTGCGGCGGACGAGCATGGATGAAACGCCACAGCTGCTCAACGTCTTGTTAGGCGATATGAGTCTGGTCGGACCGCGTCCCTTACCGCTCTATGAAGTAGAGAAATTCGAAAATACGGCGCAACGACGCCGTCTGAGCGTCAAGCCGGGCCTGACCTGTCTCTGGCAAATCCGCGGCCGGAACGAAGTGAAGGATTTCCGCGATTGGGTGAAACTCGACCTCGAATACATCGACCAGTGGTCCTTGGGCTTGGATTTTAAGATACTGGTCCGCACCTTGCCGGCGGTCATGTTCGGCTTTGGGGCGAAATAGGTGCCGCTTAGATTTTCGGGGCTAAAGGCGCGATCATTCGCTCGACGTATTTCGCCAGCAGATCGAACTCGAGATTCAGGCCATCGCCCACCTCGATTTTGTCGAGGTTGGTGTGACGTTTCGTGTGCGGAATTATCCAGACAGTAAAGCTTTGCGGCGACACCTCTGCGACCGTCAGGCTAATGCCGTTCACGGCCACGGACCCCTTCTGGATAATGTAGCGGGCGAACTCTGAAGGGAGTTCGATTTCCAAGCGATAGTCGGCGTCTTTCTGTTCAAATCCAAGGACACGCGCTGCGCAGTCCACGTGGCCTTGGACAAAATGTCCTCCCAGGCGCGCGGTCGCGAGTAAGGCCCGCTCGAGATTAACCGGACTGTCGCGACGAAGCTGGCGGAGATTTGTGCGGTCGAGCGTTTCCTCCAAGAGATCAAACGTAAGTTGATCCTCGCTGCGTCCAGCAATCGTTAGGCAACATCCATTCACCGCCACGCTTTCCCCGCGGGAAATGTCTTCAGAAATTTTTTGGGCGGCGATTCGTAATTGCGTCCCGCGCTCGGTCGCACGGATCCAACAAACGCGGCCAACTTCCTCTATAATTCCACTGAACATGAAGGCGACAGTCAACCAGCGCGTCACTCAAAGCGCAACGCCTAATAGAAAAATAATGAGAAAATGAAATAAGAGTCGGCAGAAATGAAATAGGAAATAAAGTTCTTGTACTCGTTAGGCAAAATGTAGCCGAAATGGGATCTCCGATCGAGAAACAAAATCGACCGCGAGACGACGTCCGACAGAAACCGAGATGACCGGGTAAACCCTTAATACGCAATCAACGAAACAAGGGGCGACATCCCTGCGACCGACCCCGTTCAAAGTATTTTGAAAAAAGTGAAAAAAAACCTTGTCACGCCTCGCAGGCCGCTTTATTCCTCAGCCCCAAACCTAACCAAACCAATGGAGAAACTAATGATCAGACACGTACTTACTACGTTAGGGTTTCGTCGCGCGGCTCTCGCCGCCAGCGTCGGAGTTCCTTTCCTCGCGGCCGTTAGCGCATTTGCGCAAGCGCCTGCAGCCGGTGCCGGTGAAGCGACCACCGCACGCGTTATTGTAACCGGTTCGTATATTCCGACCGCGGAAACGGAGTCGGCCCTGCCCGTCACCGTTTACACGGCGGAAGTCCTGCAAAAGCAGGGCGCGAACACGCCGGTGGAAGGCCTGCGCCAATTGCCTTCTTTCGTCGGTAACGCCGCAACGGAAAACGATTCCAACGGCGGTAACGGTCAGGCGAATATCAACCTGCGCGCTATCGGACCAGCGAATACTCTTACCCTGATCAATGGACGCCGCGCTTTTGAATATTCCGACATCAATGCCATCCCAATCGGCGCCGTAAGCCGCACAGAAGTGCTGAAAGACGGTGCCTCTGCCATTTACGGTTCGGACGCGGTAGGCGGCGTCGTGAACTTCATCCTTCTCAATGGACCGGGCGAAGCGCCTTACCAAGGCGCGGAGATTTTTGCTCTTTACGGCAACACCACCGAGAGCGATGCGCATGTGCGGCAGGTGTTTATTAGAGGCGGCGTGGCGACCGATAAGGTGTCCGTCGCTGCGGTGGGCGAATATTACTCTCGCGCGAATCTTTACTCGCGTGACCGCGCCATACTTGCCGGCACCGCCGACTTGACCAACAGCTCTGTCCCGGCGCTTAATCCGGTGGGATTTGATCCTCTTAACCGCGGCGGCAAGAACAATAATAGCCCGACCTTCGCGGGACGTGCCAGTATTGTAACTGCACGCATCGTACTGGCAAACGGCACTACTATTCCTTTTGTCCCAGGACCGCTCCCAGCGGGCGCTCGGATTATTTCCGGTCAGTTGGTTCTGAGTAACTTAACGACAAATCAGACCATGCAATCCTCGTATCGGCGGTTTGAGCCGAACCCCGCAGTGCCGGGATTCCTCCCCCAGCCGGGAGATTTTCTTCCCGCAACGGATCCGGCGCGCTTCAATTTTCGTGCTTTCACCCCTGCGATCCCCGCGGTGGAAAAGGCAATGTATTATGTGACGGGACGTTACAAAATCTTTGGCGACGGTCTCCAGATTTACGGCGACGTCGAGTATTCTAAAACAAAGCAGGATAACGGTCTGGCGCCCGCGCCATTCTCCATCACGACGGACAACCCAGCCGGCCAATTCGGACGGATAAATGCGCGTAACTCGCAGTTCAACCCGTTTGGCAATAACCTTGGATCTGTGCGTTACCGTCTCATCAGCGAATTAGGTCCTCGCCGCTCCTTCTTTGATCACGACTACTATCGTTACACCGCGGGGTTAAACGGCGACTTCAATTTCAAGGGCAACGCCTTCATTAGCCACTTTGGATATGACACGGGGATAGTTTACGAGCGCTTCGACGAACTGCGCACAGATAGCGGAGATGCGACGCGTCCCGATCTCCTCAAACTTATCGACAATGGTTCCTTCGACATATTTATCGGTCAAAACGCGCCTCCGACTGGGACGGCGCCGATCTACAACAATACAATCCCGGCGAATCCTCAGTTCCAAACTGGGGTGCCAATTGGGACGGCCCCGTATAACAATCTCATCGCGGGAAACCTGGTCACAGCCGACGTCCCTGGAGCCCAGTACATTGGTCACTCCTTCTTCTACGAGCGTGATTGGCTGGCCGATGCCAAGATCAACGCGCACCTGTTCCCGAATCTCTGGAATGGAGGTGTTGATTTCGCTTTGGGTTACGAGCATCGTGAAACCGCGACCCACCAGGTCCCGGACCCGGTGCAAGCAGCGGGTTTTCAGCTTGGATTTAACGCCTCGCCGAACACTAAGTTCCTACAGGAAGTCAATTCGGTCTTCACCGAACTTACGGTCCCGATCGTCACATCAACCATGAACGTGCCTTTCGTGCGTTCTTTGGAGCTTTCGGTCGCGTGGCGTTATGAGAAGTTCGACAACAAGGACCAGTACACTCACCAGACGGCGTCGTTTGATAATGTGAATCAGAATGAAAACTTCGGTGGCACTCCACGTGTCTCTCTCAGATATCAGCCTATTGCTGACTTAACTCTGCGAGGAAACTGGAATCAGGCTTTCCGCACGCCTAGCCCGGCGACGCTGTTCAATCCGAGCACGCAGGATTTTCCCCAGCTGTTCGATCCGTTGAATGGTGTGACCCTGCAGCCGCCGGGCGGTGTTGAGGAACTGGGCAATCCCGGTCTCCAGCCCGAGGCCACGGATAGCTACTCGGCTGGTCTTGTCTATACCCCGAAGTGGCTTTCTGGCTTCACCATTACAGCTGATGTATATCAGCTCTACTCCAAGGATGTTATTGTCAGTCCGGCGGGTTTCGCGCAAATCATCCTGACAGCGAACGGGATCAGCGGTCTGCAGAACGGCGGTGTCCCGACGGCCTTTACCGGCCAGGTTCATCGTGATCCAGGTCCTTTCGGGGCCCTTTCGGACATCAGCGGGGCGGAAACGGCCAACAGTGGTCGACGACTTGTAGAAGGTCTCGATATGACTGCAGTTTACGAGATTCCAACGCAGAACTGGGGCACGTTTACAATCTCGGGCGGCTGGAACCACTTCTTCATCTATAAAGCGGAAGGTATTCAGGGGACAGGGACAACCAACTTCCTTGGTAACTACAATAACGGTACTATTCCGTTGGCGCCGGGCGGAGTGCCCTTCAACAAGGGATTCCTCCGCGGCGAGTGGACCTGGAAAGGCTTCGACTTTGTGGCTACTGGAAACTACGTCGGAGACTACGAAGATGATCCAAGCTTTATTGGTGGCAATACCCTTGAGCCGGGGCGCCAAGCTACAGGAGCGAATCTGAACTGGGTCAAGCACCATCGTATTTCGTCCTATGAGACGCTCGATATGCAGTTGAGCTACGAGTTCAAGAAGCCGGAAATGCAGGCGGCGGCCGGCGGCTACTCGAAGGACGCCAAGGATGCCAAGAGCATGGGCACGGAAGTTGCCGGCGTGGAGAACAGCTCCATCTGGCAGCGGATGCTTTGGAACACCAAGGTCACGGTCGGCGTGAATAACGCATTCGATCGTTATCCGCCAACTGTGCTGGGCGCGTTCAACGACAACTACGACACCTCGAACTACTCGATTCGTAACCGTTACTGGTACGTGAGCCTCGACAAGAAGTTCTAAGAAGTTCGTTGTAGCTCTGCAAAAGGAGCATTAACTTGAGGCGGGCGGCAGTAATGTCGCCCGCCTTTTGCTTTTCTAGAATGTCTACAGCAACGCGGTCAAAATCTGGCAAGAGGTATCAATCGTGCAATGGCGAGACAGCGGTGAGTGCCCCGCGCGTTACTGGCGCTCCGCTCAACCCTCCTGCCCCGTCGGCGGCCGTCCCGGTGAAGAAGTCGCCTTGGATATTGGGGCGTTGGCTGGATCTCTTGTTGTTCGTCGGGACGCCGGCGGTATTGATTCCGATCTTCATCGCGGCACAAGCCCGATGGAGTGCGCAGGATATTTTCCTCTTTGTCGGCGCCTTCGGGGCAATGGGCCATCATCTGCCGGGAATGATTCGCGCCTATGGGGACCGGAGTTTGTTTTATCGCTTCCGCACGCGCTTCATCGTCGCGCCAGTGGCATTACTCGCCGTTTGCATCTGGTCTACTTTCTATGACATCCAAGCTATTCAGCTGGTTGCTTTGATTTGGGGAATCTGGCACGGCCTCATGCAGACTTATGGCTTTTGTCGGATCTACGATGCCAAGGCATCAGCGGCTGCGGCCTCGAGAGCGCGTGCGGATTTCGCACTTTGTGCAACTGCGTTTACCGCGGCCGTTTTGCTATCGCCTCTTCGCTTCCGAACCTGCTTGGAACTCTATTACGAAAGTGGTGGACCCGTAATACCCACTTGGGTGATCTCGGCAATCCGGAGCGGGATGATCGGGTTGGTAGCCCTTGCGTTCGCGCAGTTTGCCTTGAGGCAGTGGCTTGATTGGCGTGCTGGCCGCGGCGTTAGCCCGATAAAGTTATTGCTTCTGACGAGCAGCATCAGTTTTTGGTGGTACTGCAACAACGGAGTCCAGAATATTCTAGTTGGCATTGCTCTCTTCGAGGTCTTCCACGACGTGCAGTATCTCTCCATAGTATGGATCTACAACCGGGCGCGAGTCGAGCGTGATGAAAGTATCCGCGGGTTTATGCGATTTGTTTTCCGGCAAAGCGGTTCGTTGCTCGGCGTCTATGTCGGGCTTGTCCTGGCTTATGGTGCGATCGCTCTCGTCGGCCAGGGCCTGTCAATCGAAGGAGTTCGTAACTCCTTAATGGGCGTCGTGACGGCCTCTGCCCTGCTGCACTTTTATTACGACGGCTTTATTTGGAAGGTCCGCGAATCACAGACGCGCAGTGTGCTTGGGATCGATTCCTCCGGCGTGTCTGCAGCCAGAGAGCGGCGTAGATTTCCGGTGTGGACGGCGCATGCTCTGCGTTGGGCTGCGCTAATAATTCCGGTAGGCGGTCTGTGCGCGGCGCAATTGATGGGCCGGGTAGTTCCCCCACTCGAACGGTACGGAAAAGTGGCCGAGCTTCTTCCGACCGACGCGAAGGCGCAGCTTAACTTCGGTAGGGCTTTGCACGACGCAGGGCGAATCGAGGAGGCTCAAGCGCACTATGAATCGGCCTTGGCGCGTGATCCGTCGTTAGCAGCGGCGGAATTTTATTCTGGGCTGGCTTGGAGTGATCGCGGCGATTTCAATCGGGCATTCGAGCACTATCAAAAAGCCCTCGCCCTCGATCCGAACAATGTGAAAACCGAGGTTAATTTCGCTGTCCTCTTGCGCCAAAGAGGACAGAAAGAAGAGGCGCGTCGACATTACGAACACGCTCTCTCGCGTGAAAACAATCTTGATATTGCGCACAAGGAACTGGCCGATCTCATGGTCGAAGCGGGGGAGTATGAAACCGCATTGCCTCACTATCGCGAAGCCTTGCGCATTAATCCCGATTTCCGCCCGGCGAAAGAGAATCTCGATTTCGCTGAATCGCTCGCAAGGCACTGAGTTCTTCTGCCAGAAATGAACCTGCCGCTCATTTCTGGCCAAGGACGTTAGGCGCGCAAGCGATTATCCGAACGCCCCGTTTGCAATCGCCCGCAAATGGATTGAGTTATTACCATGAAAACTTTGGGGAAGATTGCGGCCGCACTGACTTTCATTGTTGGGCTTGGCTTCACGAGTGCCCAGGCCGATCCCGTTAAGCACCGATTGCGTTCAAGAATTTTGCAGCAAGACGAACCAGAGCGGTACGTTTACGTCACCGGTTCGCACATCCCGCAAAAGTTAGCGCTCAAATCAATCGGTACGACCACGCCGTATAATCTTCGCATCTACACAAAAGCCGAATTAGACAGCACCGGGCGGCAGACGGTCGCTGGCGCTCTTTCCATCGACCCGTCGATCACGATTTCAGGTCACTAGTCTCGCGCTTTCCTCGCTTGCTTGTTTCGCCGCGCGGGCAAGAGCGGCGATTACCACGACAATTCCAACCCGCTCCGAACGCGCGGTCGGTTGGCATAGCTGCTGCTTTTATGGGCTATAACGTCCATGATTCTAATAAGTATCCAGCCCTTTGCGCCGAGAAAAATTTTCGCTCTCGCAGCCGCTATTATCTGTCTTTCCACTGCTTCCAGCTTCGCGTCGGCCATCTTCCTTTCCGTCGATTCCACACCTTACGATCGTCAGATGAGTCGGATACGTCCGGTTCTCGTGTCGCGATCGGCGGAGGCGGAGGGCGATGTTTCACTTTCCGTCGTCAACCAATGGATGGGCGATCTGCGCGAAATTCCCTACGGATATCATATCGAATGGCGTACACCCGCGGAAGTGGAGACCGGCGCCCCCGCTGATTGCAAAGGCAAGGCCCTCGCGCTTTATCAGCGGATGCAGGCTCGGGGCGCGAAAAATTTGCGACTGGTCATCGGCATGCGCGCACCGACCAGTCGTGTAACTCACGCTTGGCTGATCTGGGAAACGAAGCACGGCAACTATGTGCTCGATCCGACCTTCAATTTCATGGCTTTCCGAGCGGAACAGTTGAATGAAAATTCCTATGTCCCGCTTTATGCCTACAGCGGCGGCAGGAAGTTTCGCGCAGCGACGAGCCAGCTCTACGCAAAGAACTAAAGCGGATCGCAGCATAAAGTTTCCCCAGCATTCAGCACTCGTTAGGCGAACCTCGTAATCATCCTGCGCGCGGACGATCCGCCTTTGCTGCAAAGCGCGCCCGCAGTCTCGCTTGATAAAGGGTCCCGCGCAAAACCCGGGTAGCCGCTACAGCCAATGTTAGTGGTTGACGAATTACTTCGTTTTGAGCGAAGATTCCCACTGCCGACTCCACCGATTCAAATCTTATCCTTGTTGTGGTTATGGAAATTCTAAAGCCTTCGTTCATTAGCAGCCTCATTACGCTAACCGCCATTTCGAGTGGTTTTTGCTCCGAGGTCCGGTTGCAAAAAGTTCCGCCGCTAGCTGTCGAACAGACGCCGGCTTACCCGGAAAATCTCGCCCGTTATCATCTCGGCGCGCAGGTTGAAGCAGCGCCTCAGAGTCGCCCGATTGCTAATTTGCAATTGAGCAGTAATTCGGAAGACAAAAACGCTGCGGAAGCCGCGCTCCTTTGCGATGATCCGACGGTCGGCTACGCCCTGCCTGCTGGCACGACCACCATTCTAGTTTCGCTGCCCAAGATCGAAAATGTGGGCCGACTATCGTTCTTGAACCAGGGCACAACAGGCGATGTTGCGATAGCCACTTCGAGTGCGAAATTACCCATGGACAGCCCGCAATGGCATACGGTCGTGCAGGAGTCTCTCAGCGCTAACGGTCTCCAAACATCTTTGGGCCCGACCGACGCAAAATATATTCGCCTTACTTTCAACGTGAATCAGCCGGGACGTCTTGCCGGTTTTGGGGTTTATTCCACCGGGCAGATTTCGGACTTTACCGCGCCGCGCGCACGCAAGCTTTCCGTGCAAGATAAGTCCGACAGTTTCGCGCTCATCTCTTACAGCTTGGCCGATATTCATGCTAAGGCTCGCGCGCTTTATGTCAGTTCCGGCAATGAGCCGCGCCAGGCGAACAACATGATCGATGATCAACCGGCAACGGTTTATAATTTCGCCGCGGAAGACGCTACGCCGACGGCAGTTTTCGATTTGGGAAAACCGTCGACGGTCCGCCGCATTTCAGCGGTCTATTCTCCGCGCGCAGGGAAAGTTGATTTTTATGTTCTCCAATCGTTGCCGCGCGGCGCGAGCCCAACCGCGCCAGCGCCGGAAAGCATCGAACTCAATGACGTTGCCTTCGCTTCGCTGAAATCGGTCGGTTCTGTCACTGATGATGGAACTCGTGGACGAGCCTCGCTCGATTTTCCCGCCACGACCGGGCGTTACGTGATGATGCGCTGGACGCCATCAACGCAGGCAGACTCGGCCTTTGCGGTGGCGGAAGTGGCTGCTTTCGGCAGTGGCAAAGTGAACACATTGCTGGCAGCGAATGAGAACGCCGGCGGCGGCTACGAAGGCGATGGCAAAACGTCGATGGATGGCAAGACAATGCTCGAAGCGAAGGACATGGCGGAAAGCCCGGCAGAAGCGGCGCCTCCGGCCGAAGGCCCGCCGCCATCATTGCCGCAACCACCGCCCTTCACTTTCGTGCCGGTGCTGGTTCCGATCAGTCGTTAATTTTCCCTGGCTCTTTTCTCCGCCGGTCGGTTCACGCCGACCGGCGGTTTTGTTCAGCGGGCGACTCGTTTGGCGTGCATCAAAAGCTATCTCTGATCAGCTCAAAAATCGCCGTATTATCAAGGCTTCCCCGCAAGGGATCGGTGCCCAATCCGACTCCAAACGCTACGACGTCACCGGCACTATTTTGTGCTGCCGGCAAGAAAACGGCAGCCGGCTGCTCAAACGCTGAATTCACCGGAGCGGCTCTCGGCGTTATCGGGTCGTCTCCGTTTTCTTCTACAACGGGCATTGGCATTTCGTGCGGCCCCTTAGGCCCAGTGGCCCAGGTAATTTTGGACTCGTTAGGCAAGACTTCTTCGTTTTCACCTTTCTCGTGCCCGAGTGGCGGCGAACCATTCAAGTTCAAACCGCCGATTCCCACATCGCCGCAAACAATGATCATCGATTTAGTACCGGCATAGCGTTGCGCCACTGCGATCGCGCGATCCAACTCGACCGTCTCCGCTAACGTGCGTTCGCTCTTGTTCTCCCGCGCCGCTCGCCCCATGAGGGCTGCATCCACCACGAGCACATAACCGCCGCTGTTGAATTGCAAGAGTTCGATGGCGCGGCGCACCATATCGGACAGAGTCGGCTGATCGGCGCCGCGCTCCACCTCGTCGGAAAACGCGAGCTCCGTTTGCGCGAAAAATCCAAAGACTTTCGCCCGTCGCCACCGTGGAATGGCATCGAGTTCCTCAAGGCTTTGCGCCACATCATAGCCGCGACCGCGCATTTCCTGGATTAGATCGAGATCATCGCCGCGTCGGCCACCTTTGACGATTGGAAGGAAATCGGCCGCGCCGCCGCCCAACACCACATCGATTGCCGCATCTTGCGCGAGACTGCGCGCGAGTTCTTCACGCTGATCGCTCCTTTTGGTATGCGCGAAGAACGCAGCTGACGTGGGATCCGTCACGAGCGCATTTGTTATCAGCCCAGTCATGCGCCCGCTTTCGCGCGCGACCTCGAAGAGATTTGGGAGACTCTTGCCGTCGCTGTCGATTGCTAGCGCGCCATTGCCTACTTTCGCCCCGGTGGCAAACGCGGTAGCCGCCGCGGCTTGATCGGGAATGGCAGAGTCTAACGAGTAGTTACGTAGCAACGCCGCATTCGTTAGCGCATCCATCGTTAGCGGCGTGTTCGCTCCGCCCGCGTAAATTCTCGCCATCGGCAGGCGCGCCGCGTCCAGTCCTTCGCCAATGAAAAGAATAATTCCGAACGGCTTCTGCACCACCCAGTGTTGAAAATAAAGAACACCGAGCCCGAGAAAGACGAAGAGGCAGAAAAGCGCCAGGAGCTGGTTCCGCCATTTCACCAAGCGATGTAGCGGCGCGTCTTGTTTGCTGTCAACGAAAGAACCCGCTTGTGCCAGTGCGGCGCGTCGGGACAGTCGCTCGCATGAGCAGTCCGGTCATGCTCCTGATTCGCGACGGCTGGGGAATTAATCCCGGCGGCCGCGCGGCCCGCGAAAAAAACGGCGATGCCACGCTGCTCGCGCGCACTCCGATCCACGAGGAAATTTATCGGAAATATCCTAGCGGGAGATTAAGCGCGAGCGGTTTGGATGTCGGCCTGCCCGAAGGGCAGATGGGAAATTCTGAGGTCGGCCATTTAAATTTGGGCGCGGGCCGGATCGTTTATCAAGACCTAACGCGCATCAATAAAGCGATCGTGGAAGGCGAGCTGGGAAAAAACCCTGTGCTACGGGACGCGTTCGCGCGCGCGAAAAATACGCGGCTGCATTTTCTTGGATTGGTTTCCGATGGTGGCGTGCACAGTCACTACGAACATCTACTCGCGCTGGCGAAGGCCGCGAAAGCGGCTGGCGTTAACGACATCATGGTTCACGCTTTCACCGATGGCCGCGACACGTCGCCGACTGGTGGCGCGGATTTTCTCGAGAAATGTGATGCTGGTTTGAAACCAACCGGCGCCCACATTGCGACGATAGTCGGTCGCTATTACGCGATGGATCGCGATCGTCGTTGGGATCGGACGAAGATAGCGTGGGACGCCATTGTTTTCGGTGAAGGCGAAGTTCGCGAGACGAGTCCGTCGATGGCGGTCCGCGAAGAATACAAACAGGGCATCACCGATGAGTTCATGCCCGCGCTAATTTTTTCTCAGCCTAAGCAGCAACGAGTTCGTGACGGGGACCTCGTTTGCTTCTTCAACTTCCGCGCCGACCGCGCGCGCCAACTTTCGCAGGCATTCCTCAATGCCGATTTCAAAGGCTTCGATCGGCGAGCGCATCCGAAAGTTCAGTACCTCACTTTGACGCAATACGACGCGACCTACAATTCCCCGTACGTTTTCGCGCCGGAAACGCTTGCGCAAATTTTAGGCGAAGTTGTAAGCGCAGCCGGGAAGAAGCAATTGCGCATTGCCGAGACGGAAAAATATCCGCACGTCACTTATTTCTTCAATGGCGGCGTGGAAAAAGCGTATGCCGGCGAAGATCGAAAAATTATCCCTTCGCCGAAAGTCGCGACCTACGATTTGCAGCCGGAAATGAGCGCGCGCGAAGTGACGGCGACCGTTCTCGAAAATATGTCGCAGTACGATCTGATCATTCTGAATTTCGCGAATCCCGACATGGTCGGGCATACCGGTGTTGTGGAAGCGGGAGTCAAAGCCGTCGAAACAATCGATGAAGGTGTCGGCAAGATTGTGCCCGCCTTACTCTCGTTAGGCGGGAAGTGTTTGATCACCGCCGACCATGGCAACTGCGAGCTGATGCGCAATCCCGATGGGTCTCCGAACACCGCGCACACGACAAATCTTGTGCATCTCATTTACGTCGCCGCCGACGCCGCGAAGTTTCGAGTAGACGACGGAATTCTGGCCGACGTTGCGCCGACTCTGCTTTTCCTCCTCGGCTTGAAACAGCCGGCAGAAATGACCGGCCACAACCTCCTCGTCAAACTCTAACGACTCGCGCCAAGGCGTGAACCTGCTCGAAGTCGATCTCGAGCTGCTTGTTCAAATTGCGCGTGCCAGCTTGTGCGATCCGATGAAGAAAACGCAGTCGGTTTTCCGGCGTGTTGTCGTGCCAGATCGGTTTTTGCAGCAGCTCAAGCTGGTCGCCGGATTCAACCAACGCGCCCCAGCCGAGCGGCAATTCCGGTTCGCGAAATAACTCGTTAGGCAAAACGAGATAGAATAAATTTGCACAACGATACCGAGTCAGGCATTCGAATTTTGTCGCGCCGCGAATCTTGTTTTGCAACGCGCCGATCTCGCGGATGACCCGTCCATAGTTGTGATGTTCGATGGCGGTGAAATCATGCGAATCGAATTCGGCGAAGAGCGAATCGCCACCGCGCAAAGTCGGATAATGCACGCGTAAATGTTTTTCCAGGACATGACGCCGTCTGTTCACGGTTTCGAGTCGCGCCCGCGCGGAAGCGCTGCAGCAATTGTCACGACGCAGATCACCCAGCACTTGTTTGCATTCAAAAATCGCGGTCGTCCCCGCTTCGCTTCCGCGTGGGCGATAGGCGGCTACATCGGCGCGATAACGACATTGCGGCAAACTAACTTCCACCGCGCAGGCGCTGTAGCCTTGCGCCTGCGCCCAGAGAACGGCGACGCGTTTCAAGCGCCGATGCGCCTCGGTTTCGCCGCGCTTACTACTCGTTAGGCGCGCGTCCATTCTGCCAGTTCCTTGGCCCAATAAGTCACGATCATGTCCGCACCGGCCCGCTTGAGTGAAGTCATGATTTCGAGCACGGCGGCGCGTTCTTCGAAACAGCCTTTGGCCGCGGCGGCTTTGACCATCGCGAACTCGCCACTCACGTGATAGACCGCGGTCGGTTTTCCGAATCGTTCGCGCACGCGCCAGAGAATATCGAGATACGGCAATGCCGGTTTCACCATCAGAACATCCGCGCCTTCCTCGACATCGAGGGCCGCTTCGCGCATTGCTTCGGCGCCGTTGGCAGGATCCATTTGGTAGGAACGGCGATCGCCAAATTGCGGCGGACTCTCCGCTGCTTCACGGAATGGCCCGTAGAACACGGAAGCAAATTTCACCGCGTAACTGATAATTCCGGTCTCGGTAAAACCTTCCGAATCGAGGGCATCGCGAATCGCGCCGACCCGTCCGTCCATCATATCGCTTGGTGCGACAAAATCGGCGCCGGCCTTAGCATGCGAAACCGCAGTTTTTGCCAGCAATTCGACACTTTCGTCATTCAAGACATGGAAATGATCGCCGTCCCGTTGCGTCACGCCGCAATGCCCGTGACTCATGTATTCGCACAAACAAACATCGGTAATAACGACGAGATCGGGGCACGCTTTTTTGATGGCTCGCGCCGTCTCCTGCACAATCCCTTTTTCGGCATAGGCACCGGATGCCTGTTCGTCTTTTTCGGAAGGAATTCCAAAAAGTAGAACGGCTTGGAGTCCCAAGTCCCAGGCTTGTTGAGCTTCGCTGACCGCGTCGCCTAACGAGTGCTGAAAAACGCCCGGCATGCTCGCGATCTCGCGTCTTGCTGAAAGCTTTTCGCTGATGAAAAGCGGCAAAACGAAGTCGTGCACGCTCAGTTTCGTTTCGCGGACCATATTGCGCACGCCCGCCGAACGACGGAGCCTTCGCGGACGATGCACCAGTTTTCTCACGCGCCGAAGCTACGCGCGCGGCTTGACGCAGTCGAGCGCGCCGTGTAGCCGCTGACGAGGTTGAAAACGAAAGTCGATTATCTGCTGATCGACATCAGCAACTCGTTCACGAAGTTTGCCTCTTCCACGAGGAAACGTGTTGGACGGCCATCACAAATTCCGACTCCGAGATTGACGGAATCCGCGCTGCGGAAAATTTTCTCGGCGCACGATGTTGGAACAATCGTTGTTTCATCCGTTGTACCGACTCAAAATGCACTCGTTAGGCGAGCGGCCGGGAGAACGCCTGTGTTTTTTCTGAGTGCGAAATCGCGCTTGGGCGTGGGAGTGAAATATCCCAAGCCGGAGACGATCGGCGCGGATCGTCTGGCGAATGCGGCCGCGGTCGCGAAACTTTATGGAACCCCGGCCGTGGTAGTGGATTTCGGAACGGCGGTGACGTTCGATGTCGTGTCGGAAAACAGCGATTACGTCGGCGGTGTGATCGCACCGGGTTTGGAATCGATGACAAATTTCCTGTATCAGCGCACAGCCTTGTTGCCAAAGTTGATTTTGCGTGAGCCACGCGCCGCCATCGGAAAAACAACGCGCGATGCCATGATGGCGGGCGCCATTTATGGCTACCGTGGATTAGTGCGAGAAATTCTACGCGCCATTTGCGTGGAATTTCCCACGCGGAAAAAGGTTCGCGTCGTCGCCACCGGCGGCTATGCGCAGCTAATCGCGCGGCGGATGCCCGAAATCGAGGCTGTTCATCCCGGTCTCACCTTGGAAGGTCTCCGAATTATCGCAAATTTGAATCTGTAGGGATGCTATCGGGGTGGCGGAAAAATTGCTTGTCATCGCGGCATGACAACGGTTCCATGTGCTCAGGCATGAAGATTCGTAAATTCGCGACGATTTCCCTCTTAGTTCTGAGCTCTTTTGCGGCCAATAACGTGGCCCCATCCAAGACCGAACTGGAGTCGATGTATGACAAAGCGTTCAAGGCATTTGACGCGAATAATTACGACGCGGCGCTGAAGGATCTCGATGCGATCGATGCGCGCCAGCCGGACCTCGCGGAATCGGCCAATCTGCGCGGTGTAATTCAGATGCGGCAGAAGGATTATCCGAATGCGGAAAAGGCGCTGCAAAAAGCGCTCGCGGCCGATCCGAAATTTTGGAATGCGCGTTTCAATCTGGCGGAGATTCCGTTCCTGCAAAAAAATTGGGCGGAAGCGCGCAAACGCTTTCAGGAATTGCTGACCGGCAATGCGTCCGAGCTGCAAGGCGAAGCAACGCAACTGATCCAATACAAAATTCTTCTCACTTATCTCCTGGAAGGTAAGGAGAACATGGTCGAGGCCACGATCAACAAGTTCGAACTCGCGCCCGATACGCCCGCGGTTCATTACGCCAACGCCGCGGTGGCCCTGAGCAAGAAAGATGAGAAAGCGGCGAAGGATGCGCTCGCCACCGCTGAAAAAACTTTCTCGCCGCAGCTGAACAAACTTTTCGCTGAATCACTCTACGAGGTCGGTTGGCTGGAAAAACCGGCCGGCCAAACGCGCGCGGCGCTCGAGCTGAATTCGGCTGTGGAAAAAGCGGCCAAGACGAAAGTTTCCGCGAAAGAAAAATTCGACGAAGCCGAGCAGGCCTTGCAGCAACACGATCTGACCGCGGCCCGTCGCTTGATCGACGAAGCTGACACGGCGGATCCGAATCAAGCGCCGGTTCTGAATCTGCGCGGCGAGATTCTGCTCGAGCAAAAAGATTACGACGGGGCCGAAAATGAATTCAAGAAAGCGGCCCGGGTCGATCCGAAATATCGCGACGCGCAATACAATCTCGCGCTCATTCCGTTCAAGAAAAAGGATTACACCAAAGCGCGCGAGCGTTTCGAATCGCTCTTCAGTTCCACGACTGGCGCCGACAAAGATCGCGCGGCTCAGCTGATCAAATACAAGGTTTACCTGACTTACCTGCTGGAAGGCAAAGACGCCCGTGCCCAGAAAATGATGGAGCAATTCCAGTTCACTGGCGACACGCCGGCGCTCTATTACGCGCAGGCCGCCTGGGAGTTTAAACACGACAACGCGAGCAAGGCGAACGACTGGGTCACCTCGGCGCGCAAAATTTATTCGCCTGCACTCAATGGCGTTTTCTCCGATGCGTTCTTCGATTTGGGCTGGCTGCAAAGTTCGGCCGCTGCGGCGCCGGCTCTAGCCGAGGCTTCGTCGCCGGAAACTGCGCCGTCGATTGAACCGACGCCGATTCCATCGATCAAACTCACGCAGAACAACCAGGCGAAACTAAATGATCCGCTGACCCAAGCGGCGCAATTGAATCCGATTGTGCCGGGAATGGAAGCAACCACATCGAAAGCGACGGGATCGCCCGCCGCGTCGAGTATGCTTGCTG
>JALZAX010000404.1 GCA_030948055.1 Verrucomicrobiota bacterium
TGCCTGATGCGGACAAGTTCGGCGCGCAAATCCTGCGTACGTTGATAAGCTTCCGAAAGGCGAATGCGGTTTTGGCGATAGACGGCGGTCAATCGATCTGTGTCGCGCGCCAATCGATCGAATCGTTTGCGAATACGCGAGCTGCGAACTGCGCGAAGATCGGAACGCAACTGCCGGACATCACGATTGAGTTTATCGAGCTGGTAACCGACACGGATGTTGGCTTTTTGGCTTTCGCGGTCATCGCGAAATTCAGTGTCGCCGCGATACTCCCGCGTTGTGTCGATCGCGGCGCGAGCGGCATCAATTCGCGTCGGCTCTTTCTGTGCCGTCGCATTTAGCGCGAAACTAAAAAGCGCCAGGGCGAGAATTCTCTTCATGTGTGTTCGCGCGGGAATTCCGCGAGAAAAGTCTGTAATTCTTCCGCGCCCGGAATTTCGGACGTAATCGTGCGGAGCGATTCCATCCCCGCGGGAATATATTTGGGAAAGGTCCTGCTGCCTTTGATCGTTCCCGCGAATCCATAAAAGCCGAGCGCCTGCATGAGACGTTGCAGGGCGCAGAGGCGCAGAATCTCTTCGTCATCGACGCGCAATGGATAGCCGGCGCGCGCGCGCAGTTCGCGATAAATGGCGAACAGTTCCGTGCGTTCGCCTAACGAGAGCTTGACGTAGGGATCGTAAAGCAACGAAGCCAGATCGTATTTCGACACGCCCGGCCGCATGCCCTGAAAATCGATCAGGTGCGCCTGACCATCACGCACCATAATATTTTGCGATTGAAAATCGCGATGAATCAACACGCGCGGCAAGGCAGCGAGGCGTTCCGCGATTTGCTGCAGGATCGGCAAAGCTGCCAATTCTGCCCGCACTTTTTCGTCCACCTTAAAATAACCGCCCAGACAATTTTCGAAAAAATAATGCTGCTCCCAAGTGTAGAGATGGGCGTCGAATTCCGGGGGGAAATCTTTTCGTAAGTGATCCGCTTCCGAAATCGGCAAACAATGCAGACGCGCGACTTCTTCCAGCGCGGATTCGTAAAAAGCGCGTCTGATTGGCCAGCTTTCGCCGCGATAACTCCAGAGATCCGCTTCACCCAGATCTTCAATCCAGATCAAACCTTCCGTCGGATCGTGAAAATAAATTTTCGGCGCCCGAATCCCATGCTTCGAAAGAAACTCCGCGATCTGCACGTAGTGACGGTTCTCGCCGCGCTCGAGATTGTACTTAACCAGAATGACAGAATGGTCCGCGCTTGATCGCACGCGATAAAAGCGCCGGTCCGATCCGCCTTTTTCGATCGGCGTGATTTCAACCTGCTCGTCTTCGAAGCGCGGGAAATATCGGCGCGTTTGTTTTAGAAGCAGGTCAGATGTCGATGTCACTTAAGTTGCCTTCCGCTTTCTGATTGGCGCGGACGATACAATTCCGCAAGTGACTTCGCGAAGCGATTTGTGCGCCGGGCCAGACAATCGTGTTTTCCAAAATCGCCTCGGCGCCGACGTGACAACCTGCGCCTAACGAATTAAAGCCACGCAGTTGCGCGCTCGGATCGACGATTGCATTGGACGCGACCTGTTGCGGCCACTCGTTAGGCCAGACGTCTTGCGGGCGCCAGCCGTCCTGCGCAATCGTGCGGTGCACTTCCAAATAACCGTCGCGCGAACCGATGTTGAACCATTTTCGTTCGTTGAGAATCACGCCGCCGATCTGGCCGTCCTCCGCGATCCACTTGTTCAAAATCGGAATGAAGGAAATCTTCTCGTTAGGCGGAATGCGCGAAAATATTTCGGGGTTCCAAATCGATATGTTGGCAAAATCGTGCGTGCCGGCGTGGCCGAATTTCGCGCCGATGTCGATTACGCGGCCATCGCGAAACGCCACGCCGCGCGCCAGGCCGGTTTCGCGCAAGGCCAGCGTCACATCATTTTTCCGCGCGAAATGCTCATCGATCAGCGGCGCAAGTTCGATGTCGGTCAGGATGTCGCCGCTGTAAACGATGAACGGTTCCTTCCGCAGGGCGCGTTCCGCATTCTTAATTCCACCACCCGTTTCGAGGAGCACCGGCTCGTGCAACAACGTCACCGGCATGCCGCGATAATTTCCTTCGGCGAAAGCTTTCTCGAAATTCTCCGCGATGCGATGCGTGTTGATCGCGAAAGATTCAATGCCGCTGCCTAACAAATGGTCGAGCGCGAAAGTAATCAGCGGCTTTTGAAAAATCGGGACGAGCGGTTTTGGCAACTCCGTCGTCAACGGCCGCAGACGCAAACCAAGTCCCGCGCCGAGGACGAACGCTTGCGTGATCAGCGGCATCGCAAGATTGTTGGCAGCATCATGCCAGAAGAAACCATTTGGCGCGGCCTGTCGTCACAGCAGAAAAACCTCGGCCTCTTTATTCTTTGCGGTCTCTTTTGCTGGCTCATCGTACCGATCTTCATCGCGCTTGCGCGTTATCTCCAGACGAAAAACAAAATCTACGAACTGACGAGCGAACGTCTCAAAACGAGCGAAGGCGTTTTCACCAAGACGACCGAGTCGTTGGAGTTGTATCGCGTGAAGGACATCGAAGT
>JALZAX010000405.1 GCA_030948055.1 Verrucomicrobiota bacterium
ATTCATCTCGCCGGAAATCGCGATGGAAATTCAGCACTCGTTAGGCAGCGATATCGCCATGGTGCTCGATGAGTGTCCGCCTTGGCCGTGCGAACGCGATTACGCGGCGAGAAGTTTGGAGATGACGCTTCGTTGGGCCGAGCGATGCAAGGCAGAAGCGACCTCCCATCACTCCGCCAAACCCGCCGACAAAAACTCGAATGCTTTAAGCATTCGAGTTTCTGAGAAGCAATTTGGTTCGACGAACGGCGGGCAACTTGTTTTTGGTATTGTGCAGGGCGCGACGTTTGATGATTTGCGGCGCGAAAGTGCAGAGGCGTTGGTGCAAATCGGATTCGACGGTTACGCGATCGGCGGCGTGAGCGTGGGCGAACCGGAAACAGAAATGATGCGCGCGATCGAAAACAGCGAACCATTCTTGCCTAACGACAAGCCGCGTTACGCCATGGGTCTCGGCACGCCACCGCAGATGATCGAGATGGTCGCGCGCGGCGTGGACATGTTCGATTGCGTTTTGCCGACACGGCTGGCGCGGAACGGAACCGCCTTCACCGCGGGCGGGACGCTTAATCTAAAGAATGCCGAATTCACCATGCAGAAAGGGCCGATCGAAGATGGCTGCGCCTGTCCGGCCTGCCGCGAATTTTCGCGCGGTTACATCCGGCACCTGATCAAGGCCGAGGAAATTCTCGGGCTTCGCCTGATAACGCTGCACAATCTGCATTTCTATCTCGAGCTGATGAATCGCGCGTCCGCTGCGATTGAGAACGGAACATTCGCCGAATTCCGCCGCAAGTTTGTCGGCAACTACAAAACGCGCGACAGCCTAACGAGTAGCTAAACGCGACCGCAGTCTGGCATCGAGCAGCGGATTCAGCTTCGCCGCCCATTCGCGGGAGGCTTCACTATTATAGTGAACACCATCTCCGCCGGTCTTGCCACGTCGGTAACTGGTGATCTTGCTTGAATCAATGGTGGTGAAACCATCGCGGGCCGCAGCTTTTTTGATCACGTTGTGCACGCGGTTCTGCGCGGAGCGTTTCATGGCGGAATGATCCGGCGGTTCGATCCAGACAATTTGCCTGACACCGCCAATACTGCGCGCCCCGCCAATCAACTGATCGACGAACGCCCCCATCTCTGCCTCGCCCAGGTTTCGGTCCATCCAGTTCGTGCCCTGCTGCACAATCACGATCGTCGGATGAAATCGCCTAACGAGTGTTTCGATCTTCGGTGTCGAGGTCGGCCGCGGCTTCCGGCCGTTGAGAAAATCCCGCATGATCGCGGTATCGGGCGTCGCCTCACGATAGCCGCATTTCGTCACAAAATACGGTTGACTGCGCAGCCAGTTTTCCGGTGACGAACCGCATGACGCGTAGGCCGCGACGTTTTGTGAGCCGTAGCTTTTCGCGAGATGAAGTTGCACCGCTTCGCCAAACGCGCCGACCGAAAGCGAATCGCCAATCATCAAGACGCGCGCCGTTTGCGCCGGCGCTTCCGCCGGACTCGATTTTTTTGGGGCGCGCGCGGTTTTCGCGATTCCATCTGTGGCCAACAAAAAACATCCGACGCACAACGCCGCGGCCAAAACAGTGACGATGGAACGCGTCATCGCGTTCGCTCCCCGGGATGACGTTTCAAGTCCTCCACTCGCATGTAGGGCTGGAGATCGATCTGACCGGTCTCGTCTTTGATTTTGGCGGTTTCCCACAAACTTCCCTCCATGGGATGGAGCCGGAGTTTGTAGTTTTTTCCAATCCGAAACTTATCGAGCCGTTGTTTTTTCAGGGCGATGAAAGACGGATGCATGACGAGCACTTGTCTCTCCGAGTAATTTCCGCGCACCACTTTTTCGACGTCGTAAACATAGGCCACGAGTGATTCCTGATAAGGCAATAGTTCCGCTTCGGTGATCGGCTCCGATTTGAAAACGAGTTTCGCTTTCACAATGATTGGTTCCGCTCGACTCGGGGCCGCGGGTGCGAAAGTAACTGGCTCCGCCGCTCGAGCATTCGCAATTTCGGAAAGAAGCGGCGCGGTCGCGAGCGGTTGCGTGGCCAGATCTTTTTCGATGATCGAGTAAACGTTGTCAGCCCACAAATTCATGTCGTCGCCGAGGAAATGTTCCTTGTCCGGGTCCATGTGTTTATAGGGATAGGAGACGAGCAGCCGGCTATCGATCACTGTGCCTAACGACCCGAGCTGCCGCCGCGTTTCCTCGTAAAGAAAATCCTGCACCGGTTTCGCCACGCGGCCGGAAGTGGGCGGACTGCACCAATAAATTTTCTTCAAAGTCGATGGCGGCGCGGTCGCTTTCTCCGTGAACGGCCGGAAGTAAGTTCGCAACGCCGCAGCGTTTTGCGATGGATGCACCGTCTTCGCATCCGGGAAAAGTCCGAAGAGATTGCTCCCGGTCTGCACGACGAGAATGTCCGGATGGAGCGCATTCAACATATCTTCTAATTTCGGAACCGGATGCGGATGCGGCACATGACCGCGCGTCATGCCGTAAGTATCCTGCGTTTCTCGCGGCTGTTTCCCGCCCGCGATCGACTCGATGCT
>JALZAX010000072.1 GCA_030948055.1 Verrucomicrobiota bacterium
AGGGCGTTGATGAAACTGCTCTTCCCCGCCTTCACTTCGCCCACCACAACAATGAGCGCGGCCGCCTGAAGATTCGTCAGACGGGTTCGCAGAATCTGCGTCGCATCGTAGTCAGCGCACTTTTCTGCGAGCCACAGCGAACGTTGCAGGAGAACGCGCAGCGCTTCCAATTGCTTCGAAAGATCGGGGCCGAGAACACGCGGTTGCGGTCGCTCTTCGAAGCCGTTGAAGGTTTGCGGTTCTGCAATATCGAGCACAGGTGGCCGATCATATTGATCGCGCCTGCCGCTGCCTATTCGGAATTTCGAAAACTTGAATTTTTCTGCGGCCTCAGCGGACGTGACGCAGATACTCACGGTCCCACGCTGCCGGAATGCTCTCGCGTGGCGAATACGGGCCGGGCCGATAGGCACGCGAAGAGATCCCCTGCTGGCTCAGCTCGCACACATGCCAGTCCTGTTTGTTGGTTACGTCCCAAAATTCGATCGCATCTTCCGGATGGAAATCTTCGCGCCCGAAGGCCTCGGGATGAAAAAACCAATCGCAAAGGATCGTCGTGCGGTCCTGCGCTTGCGGCCGGATTTGATGCACCATGACATAATCCGGATGCATGCTCAGCAGCATGTTCGGGAAGATGGAATAATAAAAAACGCGCGCGTGATCTTCGCCTTTAATCTCGCCCACCGGCAGCGCGCACCCTTTGCCGCTCATGGTGAGACTCGCGCCTTTCGCGATCGACATGAATCCGCCGAGAAACGGACCTTCGACGAGATCATTTTCCGCCGAATCGTACGGCGAAACTTTCGATAACATGGGATGCACACCCGGGCAGTGATAACACTCAGAGTAATTCTCAAAGATAAGCTTCCAGTTCGCATGCACGTCGTACTGAACGCGCTTAGCCGAACCCAGTTGCGGGAGGTTCCAGTGTTTGAACTTACCGGCCAGCGGAGCAAACACTTCCTCCAGCGGCGCCGGATTCTCCGCCAGATTCACGAAAATGAATCCTTCCCAAAGTCCGAGATGAACTGCGCCTAACGAGTAGTTGGACTTGTCGAATCCGGCCGCCTCATCCATGTGCGGGGCGCCGATCAATCGGCCATCGAGCGCGTAAGTCCAGGCGTGATATGGGCATTGTATCGCAGCCGCATGCCCAGTCGCATTTTCGCACAAGCGCGTCCCGCGATGCCGACAGACGTTATAGAAGGCGCGAATGATTTCCTTCTGATCGCCTGCTGCGCCGCCCTGCTCGCGAATACATTCGGAGTAGCCTGGCGAAGGCGGGCGCGCGACAATCAAACTCTCACCCGCGACTTCAACGACCAGATAGTCGCCTGCGCTCGAGAGCTGGCTCTGGTGAGCCACACAGATCCATTGCTTGGAAAAAATCGCCGTGCGTTCTTCCCCGAAAACTTCCGGCGAAACAAAATAACGCTGCGCTAATGTCGTCGCGCCGGCGGTGAATGTATCCGTCGTTTTTCGAAAGATTGGCCTAACGAGTGGCTGAGTCATAAAAATAGACCTGATTCATCGGCATTATGTCCTATTCACCCGCCCGGGCCTCCGAAAGACTAACCGCAAATATGAAACGCGCCTTTCTCTTCATTCCTGCTTCTTTTCTTCTCTCTACCCTTGTTCTTATTGACGCCAAAAGCCAGCCGGATGAACAAGCCGCGCTCAAAGAGCATCTGGTAGGTTTGGAAAGGCAGTCATGGGAGGCCTGGAAGAATCGCGATGGGAAATTCTTCCAGGACTTCCTTTCGGACGATCACGTCGAAGTAGGTTTCGGTGGAGTAGCTGCCAAAGCAGACATCGTGTCGTTCATCGGCAGTCCAGTCTGCACGGTGAAGAGCTATGAGCTCGATCACTTCGAATTGAAGATGCTCGATAAAAATACGGCCCTCCTTACTTACCGCGAAGCACAGGACGCGGTCTGCCACAAACCTGTGCCATCGCCCTGCTGGGTTAGCTCGCTCTACATGAAGCGCGGTGATCGCTGGTTGAATGTTCTTTACCAACAGAGCCAGATCGAAAAATAGCTGCGGCGCGACGACTTGAAGCGCTGGCTCAAGAATCGCGAACCCGATTCCGTGCTTGGGCGACTAAGACTTCGCGGAGCTACCGCGGTTTGCAAGGATGGCGTTCGCTGCGGTCTCCGCGTCCGGCGATGGTGTAATCGAGATAATTACAAACTTACTCGTCGGCGTGTTCGATCTTTCGGCCACGCTGTTGATCGGCACCAGCACATTCGTTTCCGGAAAATAAGTCGCTGTGCAACCGCGGGGTAAGTCGTAAGGCGCAACCTGAAAATGACGGGCGACGCGCTCTTCGCCTTCGTAATGACTCGTTAGGTCCACTAGCTGGCCTTGCTGCAGACTGGCGGCGACGACGTCTTCCGCATTCATGAAAATGACGCGACGGCCGTTATAGATGCCGCGGTAACGATCGTCCAAGCCATAGATGTGTGTGTTGAACTGATCGTGCGAACGAATGGTCATCATGATGTAGTTGCCCGGTTCCATTTCGTGTCGCGGAATCGAGTGCACGGTGAACTTCGCCTTGCCGATCTCGTTATTAAACTTTCGCTTATCGCGGGCGTCGTTCGGCAAATAGAAAATGTCCCTGGCTATGCGCTCGTTGAAATTCTCGAAGCCGGGAATGACATGATCGATGTGGTCGCGGATGCGATTGTAGTTACCTGCTAGTCCTCGCCAATCCACCGTCGTTCGACCATTCAGTGTCGCTTGCGCTAGTCCGGCGATAATAGCTGGCTCGCTGCGCAAATGTTCGCTAGCCGGCTCAAGCGCGCCGCGCGATGGATTGATGATTCCCATCGAATCCTCAACAGTGACGAATTGTTCGCCGCTCGCCTGGCGATCGATTTCCGACCGACCGAGACACGGCAGGATCAGGGCTGTCTCGCCAGTTACAAGATGCGAACGATTTAACTTAATCGCGACCTGCGCCGTCAGCCGACACTTACTCAAAGCTTTCGCGGTGTATTCCGTGTCGGGCGAGGCGGAGAGAAAATTTCCGCCCATGGCGACGAAGACCTGCACGTGACCGCGATGCATTTCCTTGATTGTTTCCACCACGTCGTGGCCATGTTTTTCCGGCGGCGTGAAGCCAAATTCTTCGCCAAGTTTGTGCATGAACTTATCGTTCATGCGCTCCCAAATTCCCATGGTGCGATCGCCTTGCACATTCGAGTGGCCGCGCACCGGACAAGGGCCCGCGCCGGGTCGACCAATGTTTCCGCCTAACAAGAGGAAGTTGATGATTTCCTGAATGGTATCGACCGCGTTTTTGTGCTGGGTCAACCCCATCGCCCAACAACAGATGATGCGCTTCGAATGCATCGCGATCTCTGCCGCGGCGCGAATTTTATCTCTCGTTAGGCCACTGCCGATGAGAATATCATCCCAACTGGCCGCGCGCAGATCGGCGATGAATTCCTCATAGCCCGCGCAGTATTCGCGGATGAAATCGAGATCGAAGACCATGCCCGGCCGCGCGTCTTCCGCGGCGAGCATTTCCTTCATTATCCCTTTCAAAACCGCCACGTCGCCATTGATGCGGATCTGTAACCAAAGATCGCTCAGCTCCGTTCCTTTTCCGAAAACAAAGCCGGGGAACCGAAGCGGATTCTTCAAGTCCTGCGGATTCTTGAAGCGAAAATTTCCGATCTCGGGCATCGGATTGATTGAGATTATTTTCGTCCCTCGTTCTTTGGCGCGCTGCAAACTCGAGAGCATACGCGGATGATTCGTCCCCGGATTCTGCCCAATAATAAAAATCGCGTCGGTCTCATCGAAGTCTTCCAGTTTCACGCAACCTTTGCCGACGCCGATCGTTTCCGTCATCGCTTCGCCGCTCGACTCGTGACACATGTTCGAGCAATCGGGCAGATTGTTCGTGCCGAACTGTCGGGCGAAAAGCTGATACAGGAAGGCCGCTTCATTACTGGTGCGGCCGCTGGTATAGAAAGCCGCGGCATCCGGAGTAGCTAACGAGTTTAACTCGTGAGCTATTAACTGGAAGGCATCATCCCAGGAGATAGCTTCGTAATGCGTGGCGCCCGGCCTTTTCACCATCGGCTCAGTTAGGCGGCCTTGTTGGCTCAACCAGTAGTCGCTTTGCTGTCGCAACTCATCGAACGAATGCTCGCGAAAAAAATCGGCCGTGACGCGTTTCGTGGTGCCTTCATCCGCGATCGCCTTCGCGCCGTTCTCACAAAACTCGGCAATCTGCCGGTGTTCATCCGGACTCGGCCAGGCGCAGCTTTGACAATCGAAGCCGTCCTTCTGATTTACTTTCAGCAAGGTTTTCACGCCGCGCGCCAAACCCATTTCGCCGACAGCGAATCGCGTCGTCTGATAAATCGCCGGCATTCCCGCTGCGACATGATGCCGTTCGGTTATCTTCGCCGCTTCTTCTTCCAGCGGCGTCCGCGCGCCCGGCGTTGGATTTTCCTGATCGTGCTCCGCGTGATCGGCCGGCGGAGTGAGAGGCGCGCCCGCTGTGAGCGACTCCGGTTGTTGGTGAACGGTATCGAGATGCGGCGCGTCGCTCATATCACTAATACGCTTTCCATATCGCAAACGATGCCTCCGAGTAGATCGGGGAGCGCACGCTTGCAGCGTGCTGGTGATGGCATTCTGCCATCACGAACTTTTTCACCGAGGCTCGCATCACAACAAATTCGCTCATTCCCGCACGCTTTCAAAAGTTCGTCTTCGCAAAATGCGAAGACCAGCACGCTGCAAGCGTGCGCTCCCCGGAAATTTTCCGATCAGCGCCGCGCCACTATCCGAAAAGCGCTTTCAACTTCAGCACGGTCGTCCAAATGCCCCAGACCAACGGCACACCGACCACCGTCCAGTAGACCAACAGCCGCACCGCGCTGCTGCCTGATTGCGTTTCATTGTTCATGAGAAAGTTGTTCGTTATCTCGTCAAGTCCCCGCGATAGTGAAATCGTTCATCCACCGGCCTAACGAGTAGATTGCAAATCAATCCAATCACTAAAAGGCCGGACATCAAATACATCGTCGGTGCGTAGAGATCGACCCCGGTCGCGCCACGACTTTTTAGATGTTCGCGAATGTAATTCACCAAGACCGGCCCGAGAATTCCCGCGACCGACCATGCCGTTAGTAACCGCCCGTGAATCGCGCCCACCTGCATTGTCCCGAAAAGGTCCTTTAAGTAGGCCGGAATGGTGGCGAAGCCGCCGCCATACATGCTGAGAATAATCGCGCACACGCCGACGAAGAAAACCACGCTGCCGCTGTGGCCGGAAAACGGAACGAGACAATACAAGATCGCGCCTAACAAGAGGTAGATGACGTAAATCGTTTTCCGACCGGTGTAATCACTCAGCGACGACCAGATAAATCGGCCGCCCATATTGAAGAGACTCAAGAGCGCGACGAAACCACCCGCCGCAGCGGCGGTGATTTTTCCGGCGAACATTTCCTGAATCATTGGCGAGGCCTGCTCGAGAATTCCAATGCCGGCGGTAACGTTGAAGCAGAGCACAACCCAGAGGAACCAGAACTGGCGCGTCCGCCAGGCTTGATCGAGCGATACATTCGCGGTGGTGATCAAACGCTGCTGCTGCTTTGGCGCGGTGTAACCAGCCGGTTTCCAATCTTCCGCCGGCACCCGCACGATGAACGATCCAAAAAGAATGAAGCAGAAATAAATCACGCCCATGGCGATGAAACTTTGCAGCACACCGGTGCTAGTGGCGGACTTGAAATGGTCCATCAGCAAGAGACTGAGGTTCGATCCGATAAACGCGCCGCCGCCGAAACCCATGATCGCCATACCTGTCGCCATGCCCGGCCGATCGGGAAACCATTTCACCAAAGTCGAGACCGGTGAAATGTAGCCGAGCCCCAGACCGCATCCACCGAGCACTCCGTAACCGAGGTAGATAATCCAAAGTTGGTGCAGCGAAACGCCGAGCGCTGCGATAAGGAATCCGCCGCTGAAACAAAGACCGCTCGCCAGCATCGTCTTGCGCGGACCGACGCGCTCGACCCATTTGCCGAAGATCGCCGCCGAGGCGCCGAGAAAGAAAATCGCGAGGCTAAAAATCCAGGCGAGCGACGGTTGCGACCAATCTTCCGGCGCCGACTTGGAGATGCCGATGATTTTCGTCAGCGGCAGTTTAAAGACGCTGAAGGCGTAGACCTGTCCGATGGACAGATGCACCGCCAACGCAGCCGGTGGAACGAGCCAGCGATTATAACCGGGAGGAGCGACGGTATTTTCGCGATCAAAGAAAGCCATGTTGAGCAGCGACTAAATCTGAATCGCACCAAAAGGGAAAGATGTTCCTGTAACGTTTTCGAATTGTTACAAGACCAAGCATGTTTCTCACGGAAGACCAAGTTCGCGCGCATTTGCGCATGGAAGATTTGATTCCGGCCATGGCGGAAGCGTTGCGCGACCTCTCGTTAGGCAAAGTGCAGCAGCCGTTGCGACAGGTCCTTTCGGTGGCCGATCACCATGGCTTCTTCGGCGTCATGCCCGCGTATGGTCGTGCGCTTGGCGCCAAGCTCGTCACCTTTTATCCGAACAATCAAGGCGTGCCGACGCACCATGCAATGATCCAACTATTCCGACCCGAAACAGGGGAACCACTTGTCACGATGGACGGACGTCTGATCACCGAAATGCGAACCGCGGCCGTTTCGGCTGTGGCAACTGATCTACTCGCAAGCAAAGACGCCTCGGTCCTCGCTATCCTTGGCTCGGGTGTCCAAGCGCGCAGTCATCTGGAAGCGCTACGACTCGTTAGGCACTTTGGCGAAGTGCGCGTCTGGAGCCCACGCCATGCAGCACGATTCGCGCGCGAGTTTGACCTGGCGGCGAAATCATCGGCCGAAGAAGCCGTGCGCGGCGCCAATGTAATCGTAGTGGCAACATCCGCGACAACGCCGGTGTTACTCGGTAAATGGTTATCGGCTGGAACGCACATCAATGCTGTCGGTGCCACCCGTCCAAACTGGCGTGAACTCGATGACGAGGTGCTTCGTCGCGCGCGCATCTACGTCGAATCGCGCGAAGCTGCGTCCAAGGAATCGGGCGACGTTATCGCAGCCGGTGAGATCTTTGCCGAGCTAGGCGAGGTCGTAGCGCACGTAAAACCCGGTCGACAATCCGACGAGGAAATTACTCTCTACAAATCTGTCGGTGTAGCCATTGAGGACGTGTTCGCGGCCGACCTTGTTTATCAGCGCGCGACGGGAGTGCACTCATGAGGCGCATACTAAAAACCAGCGTCCTCATCTATTTATGGGCAGCATTAATCGAAGATTCAGTGCTTTTTGTCATGAGCTGGCTAGCACCTCAGGTTTGGTTTCATCTTTTTCATAACACGACGACCTTTACCGTTCTCGAAACCGCTTTTCTTCGTCGATCCGGCGGCCAATGGTTAGCTTTCGCGCTCGCTCAAGCTATAACCTTGTTGTGCTGGAGAAAGTGGCCAGTTTGGCTCGTCATAACTGCGGGCGTTCGTTTCTCCGATTTGTTCACCGATATCTGCTATATTCTCGCCGCGCCTGCTCTAACCAAGCTAGGTTGGCTTCTGCTCCTACCGCCGCCGCTCCTTAACCTTATTGGCGTAGTAATCATGCTGCGCGGCTACGAGCAGATTCGCAGCGCTCGCGTTGACCCGGGAACGAGCCGCGGCTAAAGACAGTCCTTATGAAGGAAAGTCCCGCGAAGCCCGTAAGCTATGGACCCTGGTTAGTAGGACTAGGTGCGGCTTTGTGGGGAACAGAAAGCGCATGGCGCATTCCACTGAACGATCTTTTCGATGCGCAGGTAATCGTGTTCTGGGAGCACGTGCTTATTCTGCTCATGTTCCTACCCATTCTTATCCCGCGGCTGAAAGAACTATGGCAAGTCGATGCGCGAACCTGGTGCTTTCTGCTCTTCTCTGGCTTTGCCGGCTCGGCCGTGGGCACAGTGTTTTTTACCCTCGCACTCAAGAACGGTAATCCGACTGTAGTTAACGTTATCCTGAACATTCAGCCGGTCATTTCAACCTTGGGCGCTTTCCTTTTATTCGGCGATCGGCTTACTCCACGCTTCTTCTTCTATGCCAGCATCGCTATCGTGGCCGGCATTTTCCTTTCCGTGGAACACCCGACACTGATCGGCGTTTCCTTCACACAGGCCGGTCTTAACCTAGGTGTTGCCTACGCGCTGGTCTGCGCACTGTTCTGGGGACTTTCCACCGTGGCCGGGCGTGGAGTGATGGTTGGTATGTCGCTGAGGTTAGCTTCAAGTATGCGTATCGTGGTCGGCCTCGTTTGTATGACGTTTATTCTTTTGGCTTCCCAGAAGCTCAACCGCACGGCGCTCTGGCCCGTAACCGCCCAGACTCACACCGGCACAGCCATCGTTGCGCTTCTTCTTCTGGCTTCTATTTCCGGTGGTATTCCCTTGCTCATTTACTTCGAGGGATTGCGACTAACGCGTGCCTCCACCGCCGGTTACTTTGAGATGCTACAAACACTCGCTGCGGTTTGCATTACCTGGGGCTTCTTTCACGCTACCCTTTACCCGCACCAAATCGTCGCTGGCATTATTCTGATGGCGGCCGTCTTTATGGTCCAAAAAGCTAGCGCTGACGCTAATGCACATCAGTCGAGGTGATGGGCACGTCATATTCCGCGCCCATGTAACGAACCCGCACGGTGTTCGGACCTCGCACTGTATAAGGCAACTTCGTCCCAGGAGGTATTTGCGCTAAACCGTAAGGAACTCGAATAGGAACCGGCCGAGTAATCGTAGCTATCTTGGGTGGCTCGGGGGCAGTCGGAGCCGTGGCAGAATTACTTTCCGGCGCGACGGTAGCAGGAGTAGTAGTAACAGCAGGAGTAGGCGAGGGCTTTGCGCCGGGTGGTTGTAACACCTTCTCCAGTAAGTCCGCCAAGCGCCAGCCTGCCTTGTGTAACTCATCACGGACTACGCCGGTTGACCAATCATGGTAGTTAGTCGAATTCGGCTTTTCCGCCGCGCTGCCGGCAGCCAGCGTTTCGTCTTCCTGCACGATGGTGTGCATGTTTTGAAACTGCAGACGTTCATGCGCTTCGCGAGCTATCGGCAGGATCTCATTGGCCCAGGCCTCCGGATATTCGGTAGGTTTAAGCGCGGCTGGTGGGCGCCAGTCCTTTGGCTCTTCCTTGGCGAGCTTTTGCACCAAGGTCTGCATGACCGCGTCGGTAGCCGCGCGTCGTTCGTCCTTTGCTGCTATCGAATTCGAACTACCAGGAAGAAGAGCTACTACCGGATCATTGTCCCAGTAACCGTGGAGCTTCTTGCGCCCGCCGACCGCGGGTAAGGTTATGGTGTTACCGCCCTGGTCAGCGAAACCTGTACCTCCCTTCTCGGGATTTGCTGGCTTACCCGTGCCATCGAAATACTCCGCGCCGACATGCAAGGGCTGATGAATATCGCCAACGTAATGTGCCAGCAAGATGACAGCTATCGGCTTGGT
>JALZAX010000406.1 GCA_030948055.1 Verrucomicrobiota bacterium
AAATAGCGCAGCGGGTTATTCACCTTGTGCGACGTATCGACGATGCAATAAACGCCGCAGTTGGCCTGACATGACTTCTTCTTGTTGTAAGCCAGCAAGTCCTCAGGCGTCATCTCGAGGATATGTCTCTCGGTGCGGACCTGATTGCAGAGCCAGAATTTTCCCTTCGCCGAAACGTAGAAGTATTTGTAACCGGCGGTGCAGGTCCATTCCATCGGCTCCTTCCGCAACATGGCCTTTTGATAACGGATGATGTTCCAGTTGGTGTGAATCTTCGCGCCATTGCGTTTGAGTTGTTCCTGTTGCTCGACCAATTGCAGGATCGCGCCGGTTGAATCGGCATCGCGTAAGGTGCGGTGCTGGATGAGATCATCGTGCACCGCACGCGCATGCACGGGGACGCCGCGATCGAGACAAGTGTCGATGACTGTCGCGACCTCGTCCAGGCTCTCGCGAAAAAGCACTCCGCTGACATTGAGTTTGATCGGTGAATCGGCAAACCACTCGAACTTATGCAGGACCGACTTCATCGATTTGCGCGTGCTGGCGATCGGCGTCATTCGATCGACCGAAATGTGAAACGAATCGAGCCCGGCCGTCTCGAGATCGCGGAGCAGCTCGCGCGTGAGGAGAAACGCATTCGAAGACATGCTCACCTTGAAAAAGCCGAGCGACTTGGCGTGTCGCACCAGTTCCGCGATGTCGGGATGCTTGAGTGGTTCGCCTCCCTGTAAACCGAGGCGTGCGACACCCAGTTCGCGGATCTTATCCATCCATCGCTTCAAGTCGGCGGTGCTGGGGTGAGGCACTCCGTTGTCGAACTCATTGCAATAATGACAATCGAGATTGCACTGCTCCGTGACGTAAAGATGCGCCACCCACGGCTTGCGATCGAAGATGCGCGTGACTGCTTCGATGGGAATCATGATTCTCCTAAAACGACCACTCGTTAGGCCACGCTCGCCGCCGTTGGCATCTCCGCATCTCTGCGGGCTGATTCGCGGATGAGCGCGGGCAACCGTTTGGCGCGCGAAACGACTTCATCCGTAATCACCTTCACCGGGTTATCGAGAATGAGCGAGGTGCTGATTGCGCAATAAATGCCGCAGCCTTTCTGGCATTCCTTCTTGCGGTAGTTGGCATAGAGATCGTCGAGCGTGACATCCATGATGTTCTTCTCTGTGTGCACCATGCTGCACAACCAGAATTTACCGCGCGCCGAAACGAAGAAAAATTTGTAGCCCGCCGTGCAGGTCCACTCGTGGTCTTCGCCGCGCAGCAGTTTCAGTTGGTAACGCAGCACGGCTTCGTTGGTGTGGATCCTTTCGCCGGCGCGTTTCCGCTCGATCATCTCCTCGATAAACGCTTCGGCTTCTTCGCGCGGGCCCTGCTCGACGCGGAAACGATTCGTGGGATCCGCGTGGACGAGTCGCACTTCGGTAGGAATGCCGCGCGACAATCCAGTTTCCAAAACCGCGCGCGACTCCGGCAGCGTGTCTTTGCAGATCACGCCGGTGATGTGCAGGCCGATCTTCGAGTCGCGAAAATAATCGAGCTTCGGCAGGACCGTCTTGAAAGATTTTTTCGTAACCGGACTTGGCGTCATGCGATCGACGCTGATCTGCATGACCTGCAATCCCGCTTCCTCGAACGCGCGCACTTTCTCGCGCGTGAGGAGAAAACCATTCGTCGTCAGGCTGGTGGCGAAACCAAGTTCGCGGCAATAACGCACCAGCTCGACGATGTCTGGATGCGTGAGCGGCTCGCCGCCGACGAGCGCGATCCGCATCGTGCCGAGTTCGCGAATTTTCTTGATGTATTTTTTTAGCTCAGCGGTCGGCGGATGCGGGCGTGAGTTGTCGTATTCCGTGCAATAAGAGCAATCAAGATTGCAGCGATCGGTCACGTACAAGCTGCACTGTATCGGTTTGCGGTCGACGAGCCGCTTGGCCGATTCGAGTATGTTATAGCCGCCGAATTCGCGGCCGATTTCGCGCAGAAGATTCACGAGAGCAGGGCGGAATGCTAAGGGCGGACGGGCGCATTGTCATCCGCAAAGGCGTCTTGCCACAATCACACCCGCCAACTAGAGCCTCAGTGGTCTTTCTACGGACTTCTTTGATGCGGACGTTTCAACTGGCGCTGGCGCTCATTCTCCTAACGACGGCAACGCGGATTCCGGCACTTATTCATCCCCAGCCGATCGACGACGAGGCTATTTATTCGGTGGTTGCGAACGAGATCATCGATGGAGGCAAACCCTATCTCGACGCGGTGGAGCGAAAGCCGCCACTCCTCTTTTATACCTACGCCGCTGTTTTCAAACTAGCAGGCAAATACAACTGGACCGCGCTGCATGTCGTCGCACTCCTTTGGACACTCGCTACCATGGGCGGCCTTTATGTAATCGGCCGTCACCTCTTCAGTTCGCGCACAGGCTTTATTGCGGCGTTGCTTTACTCGCTCTTTCAGCCGGCGGCGGCATACAAGAACCTTGGTTTTAACGGCGAACAACTCATGAATCTTCCCATCGTTTGGGCCTGGGCGATC
>JALZAX010000407.1 GCA_030948055.1 Verrucomicrobiota bacterium
ATTTACGGCCGCGACAAAGCAACCATTCGATATGGCGTGGCTGCGTTGCATCGTTTCCCACGCGGAATGTTGCGCGCGACCGTATTTTTCCTTCTCCGACGGACGCCAGCCGATCGCGGTCGGATAAAAAATTAACTGCGCTCCGCGCAACGCTGTCAGACGCGCGGCTTCCGGATACCACTGGTCCCAGCAAACGCAGACGCCGATGTTGCCGCGCTGCGTAGGCCAGTTTTTGAATCCGAGGTCGCCGGGCGTGAAATAAAATTTTTCGTAAAACGCAGGATCATCTGGAATATGCATCTTGCGGTATTTTCCGAGGAATTTTCCGTCGGCATCGATGATCGCAGCGGTGTTGTGATAAACGCCCGCCGCGCGCTTTTCGAAAAGCGACGCGACGATGACGATTTTCAGTTCGCGCGCGAGTTCGCCTAACGAGTCAGTCGTCGGCCCCGGAATTTCCTCTGCGAGTGCGAAGTACCGGTGATCTTCCGATTGGCAAAAATACTGCGATCGAAAGAGCTCCGGCAGACAAACAATCCCCGCGCCGCTCTTCGCCGCGTCGCGAATGAACGCTATGGCTTTTTCCAGATTCGCCGCGGGATCGGTCCCGCATTGCATCTGCACCAATGCGACGTTGGTGCTCGCCTCCGACATCGTTACTTCACCGAATCTGCCGGCACGATCTTGATGCTCTCGAGCGCGACGCGATTGACCGGTTTACTTTTCTCGCCGCCGTTGCTCGTGGTCACCGGCACGTTCGCGAGTTTATCGAGCACATCGTCGCCTTTGATCACTTTGCCGAAGGTGGTGTATTGCCCGTCGAGCTGGCTAACCTTGCCGAAGCAGAGGAAAAATTGGCTTCCAGCCGAATCCGGATCGCTCGAGCGCGCCATGGAAAGAACCCCGCGGTCATGCGGCTTTTTGTTGAACTCAGCTTTGACTTTGTAACCCGGACCGCCGGTGCCCCAACTACTTTCTTTCGATGGATCTTTGGTCAGCGGGTCGCCACCTTGCGCCATGAAGCCTTTGATGATGCGATGAAAGGCCGTGCCGTCGTAGAAACCCTGCCGAGCCAGCTTCTTAAAATTCTCCACCGTGTTCGGCGCCACATCGGGCCAGAATTCGGCGACCATTTCGCCTTCGCTTGTCTTGATGACGGCGACTTCTTTTGTTGCGGGACTAGATGATGGTGATGGACTCATAGAAGCGTTCGGAGAAGCGGATGGTGTTGTGGTTTGGCCAAACAAGTTCGTCGCGGCCAGCGCGGTCGCGAGACAAGCGAGCAAGGTCATTTTCATCCGAGACCTGTCACACGAAGCGCCCGTGGTGTCACGCGTTTTGCGTTTCACACAGCTAATGCGCCGCCGACCATCGTTTCCACAGCGATGTTCGCTTTCTTTTCTTCTCGCATGGGCTGTCTCGGCTCGATCGTGGTTTCAATTATAGGGACAATTATTTTGGTCGTCCTCATGCGCGGCTGCAGCGGCGGCGGCGCCTGGTAACGACTACAGGTGATATTCCTGCAGTGTTTTCACCTGCAGACTGCTTTTCTGGAGCGAAGCAATGCCGCGCACGCTGGCCTGCGCCGCGCGCATGGTGGTAATGATTGGAATCTTGAGCGTCCGCGCTCCGCTGCGCATCTTGATTTCATCTTCGCGAGGAATCTTTCCACTCGGCGTGTTGATGATCAGCTGCACATCGCCGTTCTTGATGCGATCGAGCACGTGCGGTCGGCCTTCGCGTAATTTGAAAACGCGGTGCACCGGAATTCCGGCGGCGGCCAACATTGCCGCTGTTCCGCTGGTCGCGATAACACCGAATCCGAGCGCGATGTAATCGCGGGCCAGTGGGACGACGCTTTCCTTGTCCGAATCTTTCACGCTGATGAAAACATTTCCGCTCTTCGGCAAGGCCGGCGGCGCGGCCATTTGCGCTTTGGCGTAAGCGAGACCCAGATCGGCATCGATACCCATAACTTCGCCGGTGGATTTCATCTCCGGACCGAGACCGGTATCGCTCCCTTGGTAGCGCAGAAATGGGAAAACCGGCTCCTTCACCGAGAAATGTTTCGGCACAATTTCCTTGGTGAAACCGAGCTCGCTTAGCGTCTTTCCAGCCATCACCTTGGCGGCGAGCTTCGCCAGCGGGACTCCGATTGCCTTACTGACAAACGGCGCGGTCCGCGAGGCGCGTGGATTCACTTCCAGCACATAAACGTCTTCGCCTTTGACCGCGAACTGCACATTCATCAGCCCGCGCACATTGAGCTCGCGCGCCATCGCCTTCGTCGCGCGCGAAATTTCCTCGAGCACGTTTTGTGAAAGCGAGAAAGTCGGAATCGCGCAGGCGCTATCGCCGCTATGAATGCCGGCGAGCTGCACGTGCTCCATGATCGCCCCGATCACCGCTAGTTCGCCATCGGCGATGCAATCCACGTCGACCTCGATCGCGTCTTCCAGGAATCGATCGACCAGGACCGGCCGATCCGAGCTGACCTCGATCGCGCTTTGCATGTAGCGTTCGAGATCTTCGTTGCTGTAGACAAGCT
>JALZAX010000408.1 GCA_030948055.1 Verrucomicrobiota bacterium
AGGTTCCACGACGAAATGCTCAAGCACGGCATGCCGCCGATTCGTTTGCTCCGCCAGATCATGCTGAAGGACAAAACGAAATGGGGCGAGGTGTTGTAATTCTGGGGAGCGCACGCTTGTAGCGTGCCGGTGATCGCATTCTGCGATCACGAACTTTCGCCCGGGAGTGAAATCGGGCCTGGCTTGGAAAATTCGGAGGAAAGAAAAGTTCGTCGCCGGAGGATGCAGCGACCAGCACGCTGCAAGCGTGCGCTCCACAAATGTCTCGTTAGGCATCTCCATCATGGACTCAACTCGCGCGGCACCACCATGCAGAAAAGTTTCTCGGTCGCGCGCAAGAACATCATCGGCGACGGCACGCCGATTTCCGACGCGACCAAACGCTTGTGCAGATCGTCAATCGTCCCGATGCCGTGACCCTTGAACCCGAGAATGATGTCGCCTTTGCGCAAGCCAGCGATCGCCGCGGGACTGCCGTTTTCTAATTCCGCCACCTGCACCCCGCTATTGGTTTCGAGTTTATGAAAGCGAACCACGCGCGGATGCAGCGGCACGTTTTGTCCAGCCACGCCGATCGAGCTTCGGCGAATTTTCCCATCGCGAATCAACCAGCCGGCCACGAGGTGCGCAGTGTTGCCCGCGATCGCAAAACAAATTCCCTGCGCCGGTAAAATCACCGCCGTGTTCACGCCGATCACTTCGCCCGCGCTGTTCATCAGCGGGCCGCCGGAGTTTCCAGGGTTGAGAGCGGCGTCGGTTTGGATGATGTCGTCCATCAAACGGCCCGACTCCGCGCGCATCGAACGACCGAGCGCGCTGATCACGCCCGCCGTGACTGTTTGTTGAAATCCGTACGGACTGCCGATCGCCACTGCGATCTGACCGACGCGAATCTTCGCCGAGTCCGCAAAACGCACATGGTACAAATCCGGCGCGTCAATTCGAATCACACCGAGATCGGTATGCGGATCGGCCCCGATCAATTGCGCGGGGAAAACTCTCGCATCGTGCAAAGTTACTTCCAACTCCCGCGCGCCGTTTACCACGTGACTGTTCGTTAGGATGAAACCGTCTCGCGCGATAATGAAACCCGAACCGCCGCCAGGTCGGCCATCGCGACTAACGACTCGAATGTTCGCCACACTCGGCGCGACGCGATTCACCACCGCCGCGATCGTCTTCGAATAACTATCGAGCAGAACGTCGTCCGATTGCTCGCGCTGCTCGCGAAAGCTTTCGGAGTTAGGCGAGGAAACAAATTGCGTGCTTACCACGGCAGGACCTCTCCCATGTGAATGTAGGCGCCATTTGGTCCGCCCTCTTCCAGCGTGGCCAACTCAACACTCGTCCTCGCGCCGTCGGGTATTTCCATGGTCGCGCCTTTGCCGCCCATATCGGTTTTCACCCAGCCGGGATGCGCCGCGTTCACTTTGATTTTCGTGTCCTGCAACTCGTAGGCCAGCTGCACCGTCCATGCGTTCACGGCAGATTTGGAGACGTTGTAGGACGTGTATCCTTTCGAATCGTAAACCGGCGAACCCGGCGTCGCGTGATAAGTAATCGAGCCGAGAATGCTGGAGAGATTAACGATCCGGCCGGCCACGCTCTTGCGCAGGAGCGGGAGAAAAGCCTGAGTGGTCGCGACCACGCCGAATAAATTCGTCTCGAAAGTTTTCCGCCAGGTCTCCAGCGTTTGTTCGCTCGCCTTCTTCTTTTCGTCGTCGGCCATGACACCGGCGTTATTGATCAGAATATCGAGAAGCCCGAATTCGCGTTCTACCTTGCCGGCCGCTTTGCGAATGCTGGCCGTGTCATTCACGTCGATTTCCAAGAACTGCACGTCGAGCTTTTCCTCACGTAATTTCTCCGCCGCGGCCTCGCCTTTTTTGGTATCGCGCGCCCCCAGCAAAACCGTCATGCCTTGCCGCGCCAATTGCTTCACCGTTTCCAGACCAATTCCTTTGTTGGCACCGGTGACCAACGCAATTTTATTTGTCGTCATAAAGTTTTGTCTTTCCTAATTGTAACTAACACAATTACAGTTTCGCACGGTGGTCAACCAACAATTCGCTTTTGCTGTCCACATCATGACCGCGCTCGCCTTTGCCGGTGAGTCGATGGATTCGCGCGCACTGGCCCGCAGCGTGAATACCAATCCAGTAGTCGTTAGGCGAATCCTCCTCGCCCTGCGCGCGGCCGGCCTGGTCGAGACGGTCGCGGGAAAACATGGCGGCTCGCGCCTGCGCAAATCGGCTGACCGCATTTCCCTGCGCGATATCTACGACGCGGTCGAATCGCAGCCGATCATTCCCGTTAGTCAGCGCAAAGCCTGGAAACATTGCGCGGTCAGTTGTCAGATGAAGGAGATCATGGGCAAGGTCGCGCGAGACGCTGAGAATGCGATGCGCGCGCAACTGAAAGCGATCACGCTGCGCAAACTCCTCCGCCGAATTGCGTGAGCGCTGGGGCCGAAGTTGTCCCGTGCGCGAAATCATCGCGACCGTGGGTCCTGTCCGCGACCATTCTTGGCTCCAGCCTGGCGTTCAT
>JALZAX010000073.1 GCA_030948055.1 Verrucomicrobiota bacterium
TGTCCTCGGATCGACCGGTGGTGCTCGAGGCTTACACCGATCCGAACGTGCCGACGTTGCCGCCGCATATCTCGTTTAAAGAAGCCGTCGCGTTTTCGAAAGCGCTGATCAAAGGCGACCCGGAAGAGATCGGAATTATCCGGCAAACGTTCAAGGACGCGATCGAATCGTATCTGCCGCACAAAGACTAACGAATGGACGCCATTCTGCACGGACTCTACGCGGCCGCCGCGATGCTCTGGCAGATGCTCTGGGCTCTCGTCCTCGGTTTCGGCATTTCGGCGCTAATGCAGGTTTTCGTGAGCAAGGAAAAGATGGCGCAACTGTTTGGCCGGACGAGTCTGCAATCTGTTGGCCTTGCGATGGGTTTGGGCGCGGCGAGTTCCTCCTGTTCTTACGCGGCGGCGGCCGCTTCGAAGACGGCGTTTAAGAAAGGCGCCGACCTCGTGCCGTCGCTCGCCTTTTTGCTGTCATCGACCAATCTCGTGATCGAGCTCGGCATTGTGCTTTGGATGCTGATGGGCTGGCGTTTTGTTCTCGCGGAGGTCGCCGGCGCATTCGTCATGGTCGCGATCATGTGGCTGCTCGTCTGGATGACTGCGCCGCGCAAACTGGTGCAGGAAGCGCGCGAACATAACGAGACCGGCGAGGGAGACGATTGCTGCCACGGCGGCGGCGAACACGATCACCAGGCGATGGGCGGTGGGGCCGAAAAGAGCACGCTCACGCGAACGGCCGACGCGTTCTTCATGGATTGGTCGATGCTCTGGAAAGAAATTCTCGCCGGCGTGTTGATCGCCGGATTTCTGATGGCGCTGGTTCCCGAGCGCTGGTGGGAAGTGCTCTTCATTCACAACGCGCCTTACACGCTGCGGCTTTTTGAAAATGCCTTTGTCGGCCCGCTCGTGGCCGTCGCTTCCTTTGTCTGCTCGGTCGGCAACATCCCGCTCGCGACTTTGCTCTGGGCCAGCGGCTGCGGGTTCGGCGGCGTGATCGCATTCATCTATGGCGACCTGATCGTGATCCCGCTCATCGCCGCCTACCGGAAATATTACGGCACACGCGCGGCGGCTTACATCACCGCGGTGCTCTTCGCCTCGATGGTCGGCGCCGGCATCATCGTCGACCTGCTCTTCAAAGTACTCGGGCTCATTCCACCGGAGAACAACGCGCAGCCCGCGATGGCGATGGCGAGCTTCGAATGGAACTACACCACCTGGCTGAACTTCGTCGCGATCATCGCCGGCGGAGTGCTCCTCTATCTGCATTTCCGAAACCGCGGCGGCGGCGAACACGCACATCCACACGGCGGCGAAGCGTATGCAGGACACGCCGGTCATTGAGGAACTGCGCGTCTCGGCGTTCAGAATTCCGACCGACGCGCCAGAGTCGGATGGAACCTATGAATGGAACAGCACCACGCTTGTTATCGTCGAAGCTACAGCCGCTGGCCAACCATCGTTAGGCTACACTTACGCAAACCGTGCCACTGCGAGTTTAATCACAGATCATTTGCGGGATGTCGTCGTTGGTCGCGATGCGATGTCGATCAACGCCGCCTGGATCGGCATGGTGCAAGCGATCCGTAATCTCGGCCGGTCGGGAATTTGTTCGATGGCTATCTCAGCTGTCGATAATGCGCTCTGGGATTTGAAAGCGCGCCTGCTCGACTTGCCGCTGGTGAAATTGCTCGGCGCCGCGCGCGACGCCTTGCCCATTTACGGAAGTGGCGGCTTCACTTCCTACAGCGATGAGCGTCTCAAAGAACAATTGGGCGGCTGGGTTAAGGAGGGGATTCCGCGGGTGAAAATGAAAATTGGTCGCGAGCCCGATCGTGATGTCGAACGCGTCTCGTCCGCGCGTCAGGCCATCGGCGACGACGCCAAATTGTTTGTTGATGCGAATGGCGCCTATTCGCGCAAACAAGCTTTGGAACTCGCCTACGCCTTCTCGGACTTCGATGTGAGTTGGTTTGAGGAGCCGGTTTCTTCCGATGATCTCGAAGGGTTACGCCTCATTCGCGATGATGGGCCGCCCGGCATGGAGATCGCGGCCGGCGAATACGGCTATGATGAGACGTATTTTCGGCGAATGCTCGACGCCGGTGCGGTCGACGTTTTGCAGGCCGACGCGACCCGTTGCGCCGGCATCACCGGTTTCTTGATGGCGGATGCGCTGTGCCAGGCGGCGCATATCCCGCTCTCCGCGCACTGCGGGCCTTCCATGCATGTGCATGTGGGGTGCGCGGCGAAAACAATGCGGCACGCCGAATACTTTCACGATCACGTCCGCATCGAGAATAAGCTTTTCGAAGGCGTCATCCAGCCAGCCGACGGCGCACTGAAGCCGGACCTTTCGCGTCCCGGTCACGGCCTCGAATTCAAACACGCCGACGCGGAGAAATTCAAAATCTATGAAAAATGAACTCGTCAAACGACGCCTCATTGAACTGGGCGCGCTCCTCCTCATTGGCGAAGGAATCATGGGATTGATCCAGCCGCGCCGTTATTCGTTGCTCTGGCATTTCGGCCCGCGACTCCTCAAGGCCGCGACCGAAGAATTAGCGGAGCACCCGATTGCGGCGCGAGCAATCTACGCGCTGGAAGCAGCCGCCGGGATTGCCATCGCCGCACTACAAACGCCGGAAATCGAATGAACAAGCTCGCCTCGTCCTCCAATGGTAAGACTGTTCGCAGTGACTACGCGAATCTCGCTGAAGAATTGCGGAGTAATATCCGCGGTGAAGTCCGCTTCGACGATGGCAGCCGCGCGCTCTACGCGACCGACGGCTCGAACTACCGCGAGGTGCCGATCGGGGTCGTGATTCCGCGCGATGTCGAGGATATCACCCAAACCATTCTGACTGCGAACCGGCACGGCGCGCCGATTCTTTCACGCGGCTGCGGAACGAGCCTGGCCGGACAGTGCTGCAACGTCGCGGTGGTGATGGACATGTCGAAATATTTCAACCAACTGATCGAGATTGATCCCCAGAAGAAACTGGCGCGAGCGCGACCCGGCATTGTTCTCGATCGCGTTCGCGAAGCGGCCGAGAAGCATGGGCTGACCTTCGGACCAGATCCCGCAACACATAGTCACTGCACAATCGGCGGGATGATCGGCAACAACTCCTGCGGCGTTCACTCGGTCATGGCGCAATTCGCAGGGACCGGCGCGCGCACTTCCGACAATCTGCATGAGCTGGAAATCTTCACCTACGACGGAGCACGGATGCGTGTCGGCCAAACGAGCGAGGAGGAACTGGAGAGTATCATTCGTAACGGTGGCCCGCGCGCCGAGATTTACCGAAAACTGAGAGCGCTGCGGGACAAATACGCGCCGCTCATTCGTGAGCGGTATCCGAAAATTCCGCGCCGTGTTTCCGGTTATAACCTTGACGATCTGCTGCCGGAAAAGGGTTTTCACGTCGCGCGCGCGCTCGCCGGCAGCGAAGGAACCTGCGTTACGATTTTGGAAGCGGTCCTTGAGTTAATTCCGAACCCGAAAGCGCGTTCGCTCCTCGTGCTCGGTTATCCGGACGTGTTTCAGGCAGGCGATCATTGCCCCGAGATTATGAAGCATAAACCGATCGGGCTCGAAGGAATGGACGACGAGCTGGTTGGTTTCATGAAGAAACATCATCTGCATTTAGACGATTTGAAATTATTGCCGGAAGGAAAAGGGTGGCTCCTGGTTGAGTTTGGCGGCGATAGCAAAGAGGAAGCTAACGACAAAGCGCGCGAACTGATGTCGGCGTTGCAGAAGGACGAGCGTGCGCCTTCCATGCATCTCTACGACGATCCGCATGAGGAAGCCAAATTGTGGGAGGTGCGTGAGAGCGGGTTGGGTGCGACCGCGTTCGTGCCGGGATTACGCGACACCTGGCCGGGTTGGGAAGATTCCGCGGTGCCGCCGGAAAAGATCGGCGATTATTTGCGTGATCTGAAGAAACTTTTCGGACGCTACGATTACGACACTTCAGTTTATGGCCACTTCGGCCAGGGGTTGATTCATTGCCGGATTCCGTTCGATCTCGTTACACACAACGGGGTCGAGAAGTTTCGCGCGTTCTTGAATGACGCTGCGGATCTGGTCGTGAGCTATGGTGGCACCCTTTCGGGCGAGCACGGCGACGGTCAGGCCCGCGCCGCCTTGCTTCCAAAAATGTATGGCGAGGAATTAGTGCAGGCGTTCCGCGAATTCAAATCGATCTGGGATCCACAATGGAAAATGAACCCGGGCAAAGTCGTCGATCCAAATTCGCCCACTGCGGAATTGCGCCTGGGCCAGGAGTACAATCCGCGCGAGCCAGAGACCTATTTTCAATTTCCAGACGATCACGGGAGTTTCGCTCGGGCGACGCTTCGCTGTGTCAGCGTTGGAAAGTGCCGGCGCGAATCGGGCGGCACAATGTGCCCGAGCTACATGGTGACCCGCGAAGAAAAAGACGCGACCCGTGGCCGTGCGCATCTGCTTTTCGAGATGTTGCGCGGCGAAGTGATCGGCAAGAACGGCTGGCGCGATGAGAGCGTGAAAGATGCGCTCGATCTCTGCCTCGCATGCAAAGGTTGCAAAGGCGATTGCCCGGTCAATGTGGACATGGCGACCTACAAAGCCGAGTTCCTCGCGCATTATTACAAACGACGGCTGCGCCCCATCCATGCCTACGCGTTTGGGTTGATCCACATTAGCGCCCGCTTTGCCTCGTTGATGCCTGGTGTAGTCAACTTTTTTACGCAGGCGCCAATCTCTAGCGACGTAATGAAATGGGTCATTGGCATCGCGCCGAAACGCCGGATACCACGCTTCGCGGACCATACCTTCAAGAGCTGGTTCGAAAAGCGCGCCCGACAGAATGAAGACAAGCCTCCTGTGATTCTTTGGCCTGATACATTTAACAACTACTTCCATCCCCGCACTGCCCAGGCCGCGACCGAGGTGCTCGAAGCAGCCGGTTTTCGCGTCATCGTGCCAATGTCTGATTTCTGCTGCGGCCGTCCACTCTATGACTTCGGAATGCTGGATACCGCGAAGCGCTGGCTTCGCCAAATTCTTGTCGGAATGCGCGAAGAAATCCGCGCAGACATTCCCGTTGTTGGGTTGGAACCGAGCTGTCTCGCCGTCTTTCGCGACGAACTAGTGAATTTGTTCCCGCACGACGAAGACGCGCAACGGCTTTCGAAAAATTCATTTTTGCTCAGCGAGTTTTTGGAGAAGCGCGCGCAAGATTTTAAAGTTCCGAAACTTGCTCGCAAAGCATTGGTTCACGGCCATTGCCATCATAAATCGCTCATGAGAATGCGCGATGAAACCGCCCTGCTCGACAAGATGGGAGTTGATTACGAAATGCCCGATACCGGTTGCTGCGGGATGGCCGGCGCGTTCGGTTTCGAAAAGGAGCACTACGATATCTCAATAAAATGCGGCGAACGCGTGTTGTTGCCGGCCGTGCGCAATGCGGCAGAAGATACGCTCCTCATCGCGGACGGTTTCAGCTGCCGCGAACAGGTCCGCCAGACGACCGATCGCATGCCGCTGCATTTAGCAGAAGTGATTTGCATGGGATTGCACCAAGGCGATTCCGGCACGAGCGACGCATGATCAGGCAGGCGCTAGATTATTGATGCTGATACGCTCTGTAGAAGCGAGTGCGCGAACGCCAAAGTAAGCGCGCAATGCGAGTTCCGATGATGTAGGGAACAACCACTACTGCGATCAAGTCAACAAACAATAAAAACCCGTCCTCTGCTTTTGGCGCAGATAACGGCGGCGCTCCTCGCATAATCTCCAAAGAGCGAAACAGCACGACACCGATCAGCATCGCGAGGATCACGAACACGACGCCGATGAGCGACCGCTCACGCCGGTTCGCTCCGCGCACGATTTCTGCGCCGCAACCACGACAGACTCTCGAGTCTTCAGAAACGGCTGTTTGGCAATGCGGGCATACGAGCGCATTCATAACAGGACTATAATCGCCTGAAGATTTCGTACAAACTGATTTCGCATTAGGTCGCGTTCGCCTCTCATGCGCAATCAGCAGCAGCAACTCTCAGATTAGTTTGCGGCACGCGCCGCTGTGCCGTAGACCAGGCGCATGATTTGGCTCCGCGTTGCGACAATTTCGCAACCCGAACCGCCGCTGCTCATCATGCTGCCGTTCGCGTTCCTGCTCGCTTCTATCGCGCTCGCGCCGCTCATTCTGCAGCATCATTGGGAGCGGCATTATCACAAGGTTTGTCTCGGTCTCGCTGCCATCGTTTGCGGCTATTATCTCTTTGCGCGTCACGATGCGGAGCGCGTCCTCCACGCCGGTCTCGACTACGTTGGCTTTATCACCGTGGTCGCCTCGTTCTTCGTTGTTTCCGGTGGAATTCATCTACGCGCACGAAGTCACGCATCGCCTGCCGTAAACACGAGCTTTCTCTTCGTCGGCGCGCTGCTTTCGAACGTCGTCGGCACCATCGGCGCTTCCATGCTGCTGATCCGGCCGTGGATCGAGATGAATAAGGCGCGCTTCTCCGGATTTCATCTCGCCTTCTTCATCTTTATTGTAAGCAATGTCGGCGGCGCGCTGCTGCCGGTCGGGCCACCGCTCTTTCTCGGCTATCTCAATCACATTCCTTTCCTTTGGGTGTTGCTTCGATGCTGGCCGCATTGGCTCATCGTAATCGCTGCGTTATTGTCGATCTTTTACTTCGTCGATCGTCACCGATCTTCTACGGCTACATCCGTGGCGGCTTTTGGGGGCGCTGAGAGGTGGCATTGCTTCGGCAAACGCAATTTCATCTTCATGTCGACCTTGCTCGGCGCATTGATCACGCTTCCGCCGATGTGGCGCGAAGGCGTCATGGCGGCGTGTGCAATGGCTTCTTATTACTGGACGCCAGCGCGCGTTCATGAAGCCAATGCATTTACCTTTGCGCCGATAAAGGAAGTCGCGTGGCTCTTTCTCGGAATCTTCGCCACAATGATTCCAGTGCTCGACTACGTCGAACTGCACGCCCGCGACCTGGGCGTGCAAACCGATGCGCAATTCTTCTGGGCCACCGGTCTGTTCTCCGCGCTCCTCGATAACGCTCCCGCTTATTTGACATTCCTCGCCGGCGCCCTCGGTCTGCACGGACTCGACATGAACAATGCGAACGACATGGCCGAGTTCATCGAACGACACGATCACTCCCTCATCGCTGTTTCTTTAGGGGCGACGTTCTTTGGCGCGCTCACCTATATCGGCAACGGTCCAAACCTGTTAGTTAAAGCAATTGCGCAGGCCGCGAACGTGCCGACCCCAAGTTTCTTCGGCTTCATCTTTAAATACGCCGCGCCGGTGCTGTTGCCGATTTTTGTGTTGCTGTCGCTCTTGTTCTTTCGGAAATGAATCGACCGCGCGCGCTCACCATCTTGATGTGGTTCTGTGCAATCTACGCCGTCGGCGCTGTGATCGGAATCGTTGCCGTGTTGCTCGATCTTGGCCGCTTCGCTGGCGGCTACGCTATAGGTGGCATGGCGGTGAGTCGCGAAACGTGGCTGGGGATCGCAGCGCCACTCGTGGCAATGGTTGCACTCTTGATGGGTGCTACGGCGCTCGCCTTGAAAAACCATCGACCCCGCGCGCGAATTACATTCATGCTCATCTGGCCGCTGATCATTATTTATGGAGTTACCTGCGCAATCATCCATGCGGTGCCGTGGAAACTCGGATTGCGCGCCGTGATCGATGCGACCTTCGTCGGAGCAATAGCAGGCTGGCTGTTGTTCAAATACAAGTCGAGTCGCTTTTATTTCGCCAAATTCGGTCGCTGATCGCTCTCCAGCCGGAGTCTGCGGGGCTCGAACTCGCCCATGCTGGTATTAGGTCGCGAAGTCTTTGTCGATGCGTCTCGCGGCACTTTGGCGCACTTACTTCGCCTCTTGAATGCGAATGCGCGATATCACACCGTTCTCGCCAGCCTCCAGTAGATGATAACGCTCTGGCATAACTCGCACCCACTTTACCGCGAAATCCTGAATGGCGAGAAGCAGCGCGCGAAGATTGCGTCCCTCAATTTCCACATCGTGTAAAGAGAACGTGAGACGCAACGTTTCCGCTTGGTCGCTCTGACTGAGCGATGCTGTGACGAGATGTTGATAAGGAAACAGGTGCGATTCGCGCGGCGATGTCTCGATGCGCAAACAAGCGCACGGCGCTTCACGCTGCCAGCACGCCGGCGCGGACGACACGGTTCGCTTGTTTGTTTCTGATTTCATCAGTTGGTTTCAGGTGTGGTTTAACGAACACTGCTGCCCACGAGCGCATCGCTATGTGAGTGACGCGGCGCGCGAATTCGCGTCCGCGCCGAACTGAACGGAGTACTTGCCGGCGCACGTCATATCGTCGAGCGCGAGCGGAAAGAAGATCGAGCGCAAGTTCACGCTCGCCGCTGCGAATTATCGCATGTCGGAGCTGATCTTTATCGGGCGTGAAAATTTGGATGCTCTTTCGGCCTCGCGAAATCGTGACATACCACTGCTGCGAGTTCGTCGCAGCGCGGATGGCGGAATCGGAAAACAACACATGATCGACAGTTTTCCCCTGCGATCCGTACGATGTAACCGCGTAGCCGCGAAGAAATTGTCGATAGTGCGGAGGAAGGACGCGACCATCCGCTAACCAAATCGCTCCGGTCGATTTGATCTGCGCGACGCTGACGACTTCGCCATTCGCGAGTTTGCGGCCATCCGCACTTGTGCTGTTCGCTTTCAGTTGGAGCCGATCGCCTGGAGAAAGACCGAGCGTGCGCTCCCGGCAGACGTTGATGTGATCGAGATGCGTGAGCGGGATATGCCGCACCTTTCCATTCACTTCGAGAGCCAAACGCTTTGCAGTTATTCCAATCAACTTTCCGCGTTCGCCTCGGACGCAGCCGCTCAAGTCCCGATTGAACACGAGCACGCAATCAGCTGGATAATGTCTGGCATCCAGTTTCTGCGCCGACGTGAGGTCGACTTGCTCCAGCGCCGTGACTTCCGTTTCGTGGCCTGCGAGCAGGCAGCGCTCGCGAAGTCGTTCGCGGATGGCATCATTAATCTCGCGCACTTCAGAGCGCGTTTGCGACACGACAATGGCCGATTCGCCGCGTCCCGCGATAGCGAGATAACCGTCGCAGAGTCGGGTGCTCTGCTCGCCAAGACCGCATTCGAGCACCGACCCAAGTCTCTCCAATTTCTCAAATGAACGCCCAACTTCTCCGGCAGCTGCCGCTTTCACGGCCTCGCGATAATCTCGAATCTGCTTCCGCTCCGCGACGGTTCGTCCGCGCTTCGGTTCTTGTCGGCGAATTTGATTCAACTCTGCGGCACGCAAACCCGAGTAGCGTTCAATCGCTCGCAAAGCATCCGAAGCTTCCACGGGTCCGTGCTGTCGCGTGTCCCCGCACAAAATCAACCGGCCGTTCCGGTCC
>JALZAX010000409.1 GCA_030948055.1 Verrucomicrobiota bacterium
CCTAACGAGTCCTCAAGATTTTTTAGTAACTTGAGGTCACCGGCGTAAAGCGTTTCCAGAGCCCGAGCGCTCTCGAATTGCAGCGTGCGTGATTCGGTCATCTACAGCCTAACGAGAGGCCATCACAAAACTGCTAGCGGAATCCGTAAACCAGAGCCCAGTGCGTTCGATCTTCCGGTGACTGCTCGATGCTCACGATGATGAAATAACTGCCGGTCGTTTGCGGCACCACATGGGCCGCCGCGAAGTGTCCCTTCTGCCAGCTATCCGGCTGTTCCACCAGCTTCCCGTCAGCGTCGTAAATGTGCACAGAGATGGTCGCCTTCTCCACCTCGCTGCCGAGCCAGAACCAATATTCGTTTCCTTTAAATAACTGCTGGCGCACAGCTTTTTTTTCGCCCGAACCAAGATCGCCGCCCCAATAATCTTCGCGTACCTGAAAGCCATCTTTCACGTAAGGTTCGGCCGCTTGCAGCGCGAACGATTGCGCATCATCCACGGAAGCGCGCGTCACCTGGATCGCGCCTAACGAAACGGCGAGACCGAGTCCAGCCAGTAAAATTCTGCTTGTGAGAATTCGCATGCGATTACGGCGCTTTGGACACGATGGCGCTATCGATCTTGGTTGTGATGTCGTTAATACGCTTGACCGAGTCGGCGGAGATCCCGGTCGCACCAACATCAATCAGCGGTTTCACTTCCGTGAGCGCGGCGCGAATATCCTGCAAGAGCTGCGAGTTAAACTGTGGCATGGCTTGCAAACGATCCTGAAAATATCCGAGTAAATCCGGTTGATGCAGTAGCTCGGCGCCGTCCGCAGAAAATTTCTTGTTCACCACGGAGGTCAAAACCGCTGTGCCCCGCAGCCATCCGCCCAGACTAACGAGATGCGAAAGCTTCTCGTCCTGCATTTCGGTCATCGCCTGCTGCACACTGTTTTGCGTCCGATCCAGTTCCTGCCGCACGATTGCCCAATTTTTTTTGTCGGCCGCTTCCGTAATCGCCTTGGCGTGTTGCGTGATCGAACTCTGCACACCAATGCCTTTAGCTAAACCAAGCACGCGCTGACCAATGTCTTTGACTGTCGGCGCATCTTCGGCCTGCACCGCGATGAATCCATCGGCAATGACCGTGCCTAACAACAACGCGATGCGCGGACGTTCACTGAAATTCGCGCCCTTTTCGTTACGCACATAATCCTTCCAATTCACCGTGCCCAGTTTGTTCAACGCGCCGAAGACTTCGTTAGGCAATGGCACCACCACGTCGTCCACCCGCTTGAACGGTTTGAGGTCGATTTTCCGCGGCGCTTCCGCCGCTTCGACCGAAAAAGTGAGAGCGATCGTAGCGATCACGACCAGCTTTGAAAGTTTGTAGATTGGAATCATCCGAGCTTCGACTGTTGATTTCGAGTTCTATTCAGGGTTAGTCGTTTAGTCTAAACAGAACTGCGGAGCGCACAAATATCGCAATTTCGGTACTTTGACACCTTTGATTCGCACGGAGTTTCGCAGCTGGCGGCATGCCCGACGCCCGCTCGCTGCGAATTTATGAACGCCAATCGCGCCGAGGAAATCCTCAATCGAGCGGCATCCAAGCGGATTCTGGTCATTGGGGATTTGATGCTGGACGAATTTGTCTGGGGCAAGGTCGGCCGCATTTCGCCCGAAGCGCCAGTACCGGTGGTGGAAGTGACGGGCGAAAGTTTTTATCCCGGTGGGGCGGCGAACGTTGCGCGCAACCTGCGGGAATTCGTTCAGCGACCTTCCGTGATCGGCTTGATCGGAACGGATCGCGCGGGCCAACAGCTGCGCGATTTGCTCGAGCGATGCAACATCGCAACCGATTCGCTCATCGCCGATCCGAATTTTTCCACGATCGTGAAAACGCGCATCATCGCGCGACAGCAACAGGTCGTGCGCGTCGATCGCGAAAAAATCAGTTCTCCCGATGCCGCGCAGGTTCAAAGCGTCATCGAGAAGATCAAGCCGCAACTGGAAAACATCGACGCCCTGATTTTCGAGGATTACGGCAAAGGTTTTCTCTCAGGTGATCTGGTGACGCAGGTATCCAGGCTCGCTTTCTCCGCCGGGAAAATCGTCACCGCTGATCCTAATCCGCATCATCCCGTCGAGTGGCGCAACATGACGGCGGTTAAACCAAACCGGAACGAAGCTTTCATCGCCGCCGGGATTCCATGGAGCGATCCCGTTGATCCAGCCGATGAAGACAAGGAGCTGCAGAAGGTCGGCCAGGTCCTTCTGGAAAAATGGGACACTCGCTACCTGCTGATCACGCTCGGCGAACAAGGCATGATGTTGTTCGAGCATGACGGCGCCTCGCATCACATTCCTACCCGTGCGCGGCAGGTCTTCGACGTCTCCGGCGCGGGCGACACCGCGATCGCGCTCTTTACTCTCGCGCTTTGCGGTAAGGGCAATTCGACAGAAGCAGCGGAAATTGCCAATCACGCCAGTGCGGTTGTGGTCGGAAAACTCGGGACCGCGACGGTGACACGCGAAGAATTGATCGCG
>JALZAX010000410.1 GCA_030948055.1 Verrucomicrobiota bacterium
GTGACCTTGTTTGACATAACTATTTTGGGATAGGCGAATCCCAGGCCGGTCACCCTGATTGTAGGTTTCAACCCCGAAAGTTTTCGGGGCTGAAACCTCAAATCAGAGGTGGAACAGCGGCCCGGAATGCCGGGTTTACTTCTCTGGTTAACGACTCGTTAGGCCAAAGCGCAGAGGACAACGAACGAGCCGCGAATCGATTCAGCTGCGTTTTTACTTACGCAGGTTGAGCTTCTCGAGCAGGTTTTTATACCGCTCGGAGCTCGACTTGCTCAGGTAATCGAGCAAGCTCCGGCGCATCGCCACCATCTTAAGGAGGCCGCGGCGCGACGAATGATCTTTCGCGTGGCTCTTGAGGTGGTCGGTCAATTGCGCGATCCGGCGCGTCAGGAGCGCGACTTGTACATCGGCGCTGCCTGTGTCCTTTTCGTGCAGTTGAAACTGCCTCACGTCCATCGTGTCACTGCTTTCTGCCATAACGAAGGCGCTATTGTAGATGAAGAATTGGCCTTCGCAAGTGCCGCGCCCGTTTAGGCGGAAGGGCTCTCCCGCCGGCCGTCATACCAGAGTGCGAGCCGCTCACGTTTCCGTAGCGCCCATTGACCTCCGAAGATAATGAGGAGCGACTGCGCGAGGACGAAATGCGGCTTGTGCATGCGAATCTTGCGCGCCGAGGTCACCACCGGCTCAGGCAGAATTTTGAATCGGCCCAATTTTTTGAGTGCCATGCTGAAGTAAACTTCTTCGCCGGCAAAGAATTGTTCGTCGAAACCTCCGACAGCTTCAAACGATTCGCGCCGGGTGAAAAGGAAAGCGCCGGCGCCGAGTTTGGCCGCGAAGTAGAGCGTGCAGAAACTTTTGATGAAAATGCGCGCCCATGTCGGCATTTCGCGATCGACCACGATGCGCGCGCTCCCGCCGACGTAACCACTCGTTAGGCAATCGAGCGCGCCGGTCACATGAATAGGAGCGATCTGCGTATCCGCATCGACGAAAAATAAAATATCGCCGCGCGCCGCGCGCGCGCCGGCGTTTCGGACCGCTGCGATTTGTCGAAAATTAACCGGCACAACCCGCGCCTTGAACTGGCCGGCGATCTCCGCGGTAGCATCAGTCGATGCATCATCGACGACAATGATTTCGTAGTCGTGCTTGGACGCGTTGGCTGCGGCGCGAATTGCCTGCAACGTGGCAGGCAACTCGAGCTCCTCGTTATGCGCCGGAACGACGAAAGAAAGCATTCGTTAGGCGCCGGCCTGCTTGTCGAGCGCCAGCAAATCTTCCCGCGGCGGACTGAAGGTATCGATGACGAGCGTTTCCTCATCGGCTTCCGCGCCGTGCGGTTGGTTGCTCGCGAGATAAAACGATTCGCCGACTTTTATTTCATGGGGAACTCCGGAAACAATCAGTCGCAGCATGCCGCTCACGACGTGCGCGATTTGTTCCTGCGCATGTTTGTGCTCCGGCATGCGGCAGCCCGCATCGAGCTTCGCCAGCATTTGATACATGTTTGGCCCGGTCGCGATCGTGCGGCGCTTAATTCCCGGACAAATTGGGATCCATGGTTTTGTCTCGTTAGGCATTAAATGTCCTCTGGTTTTCCGTCGAAGAGCGCTTCGCACGGCAATGTTTTCGGCCCATCTTCGGTGCAGACGGCGAACTCACTGCCTGCGCGATACATCGCGACGCCGGCGTATTCGCCTTTCGCATTCAAACCGTAAAACTTGATGTTGAAGTTCGGCTGGCCGCGGTTGTTCAGCAATCGTTTCTCGACCGTGTTTGCTCGAATCCTTTTACACGCTTCCATGCCCGCATCTTTCGGATGCATGCCGCGCCGCATGTTCTCTACAATCATATAAGAACAAAGATTGTAGAGATTCGCTTCGCCGCGGCCGGTCGAGCCGGCGGCGCCCACTTCGCCATCAACGTACAGTCCCGCGCCTAGTATGGGGGAATCCCCTACACGCCCTGGAATTTTCCAGGAAAGCCCGCTCGTCGTGGTCACACCGCAGATTTCGCCTTTCGCGTTGATCCCATCGCAATTGATCGTGCCGTAGACGCGATGTGGATCGAGCAAACCTTCCGCGATCATTTCTTCGCGCACGCGCCGATTTTCTTCTGCGCGTTTTTGCGGATCGAGATAATGCTCCGGATCGATGCGCCGTTTCCATTCGAGCCATAGCTGACGCGAATGTTCTGTATTTAGATCATCTTCGATTTTAAATCCCAGCCCTCGCGCGAAATCCTGCGCACCTTTACCCACGACCAGATGATGATCGGTCATCTCCATCACTTTCTGCGCGACCAACGATGGCGTGCGCACACCTTCAATGCACGCAACTCCGCCTGCGCGTTTTTTTGGCCCATGCATGCAACAGGAATCGAGTTGCACCACGCCTTCGCCATTCGGCAAACCACCGTAACCGACACTGTCATCGAGCGGATCCAGCTCGACGATGTTCACCCCCGCGATGAGCGCATCGAGCACATCGCTGCCTTGCGTCATCATCGTCCAGGCTTTGTGCACGCA
>JALZAX010000411.1 GCA_030948055.1 Verrucomicrobiota bacterium
CGAGGAAGGTTTGACGCCGGGATGCAGCGCGATTTCGCTCCCGGAACATGCCATCGCCTCTGCTTCCATGGCGCGGCTGGCTGCGCCGTTGAGACTAAGCCGCGAGCCGATATCCAGCGCCCAGGAGATGATCATCGCGCTGAGAACGAATAGCGCCCAGAGCGCGAGCAAAAGCGCGGCACCGCGCGGTCGAGTCAAGCGAGATAGCCGGGCGCTCATCTCAAAGCGGCGTCCTTCCTAGGGCAATGATTGCTTCCCACGGCAACGACTCGTTAGGCCGGCCGATACTTAATTTTACCAGACGCGGCAGGGTGATCGTGTCCGTCCATTTGTCCAGCCAGGTGTTAAGGCGCGGATCAAAGTAATGAATCTCCAGGCTCCGGACATCCGGCAGCAGCGTGACCCAACTCCCGTCACTCTCCGTGTCGTTGTCGCTCTTACTCTGACGTTCGACGCCTATCTCCATGCGATCACCTTGCTTCGACACCGGTCGCATCTTGAGAGTGACCAAGTATTCGCCCGCGGCATAACGCGTGAGCAATCCCGGACCGGCCGTCGTCGTCCAACTAATTTCGTCGCGCGAACGATCGTTTAGTTTGAGCGCCTCGCCCGACATGGCCGCTTTACCTCCCGGTAACCGTTGCCATTCACTCGTGACCAAATTCGCGAAACCGGTGTATTGCATGTTGACCGCGTTCGCTTCCGCGGAAATGCGCAGAGCCGTGATGTTCGTTTGCACGAAGCGATAAATGGCCAGCGCCATCATCGCGAGAATGCCGACCGCGAGCATGATCTCGAGAAGGGTGAAGGCTCGCCTTCGCGCGTTAGCTCGCCCGATAAACATAAAACTCAATCTTGCGCGACTGCGCGATCCCGTTGCGCGTCCATTCAGCCGTCAGCGTGACGAACTGAATGCCCGGTAATTGCAGACCCTTTTCATCCTTCAAATCGGCGGCCGCTGCCTTCTGTCTTAACTTCACCTGACCGAAACCAGTCTCGATTTTATTTTCTTTGCTTACATCGGGTTGACCCGGAGTCACCTGTACTTCCGCCATGCGATTAGCGAGAATCTGGCGCACGCGTTCTTCCTGTTCACTAAGCGCGCTCGCATTCATGCAATTTTCCACCGCGCGACCAAGCGCCAGCACGCCGACGACAAAAATCGTCAGGCCAATCAGCACCTCATAAAGCGCAAAGCCGCGTGAGTTATCGCGTCGCATATTTTGCAAGTTCCGCTCGCGCCGTCAGCGCGGAATAATTCGCGGTCCAGGTTCCGTCATCGCCTTTGAATGAAACCGTGGCCGGTTCGCAGACGCCTGACGGCCAAAAAATCCACTCCGGCGCAGGCTTTTCCGTCAGCGCCGCGGTCAGATCCAACGTAAAAACATCACCTCTCTGGACTTTCAAAAACGCCAGCGGCGATTTGTTTTCTCCTTCGGCGAAGGCCTCGGCGTGCAACACGATTTGATCTTTTTCCCAGGTGATCAAATAAGTACGCCGATCATTCACACTGCGTTCCTGCGCGGTGCGCACGAGATTGTTCATCTGATCGAACGAACGTCGCAAGCGGCGGTCGGCCAGCACGCCGCTAATGCTCGGCACGGACAGCATCAATATGAGCAGGAGAATGAAAACCGCGATCGCCAGCTCGATTAAAGTAAAAGCCTGCGTCTTTTTACGCACAAGCGAACTTACCGCCGCGTGGGTTGAATCACAAGATGCCGCCTGCCTGACAACGGGCCGTTAAAAAAACGCAAGCAAACGCCAGCGAAAAAGCGATCCCTGCGTTATCGTCTTTGTCGTGGAGGAGGCTGTGGTTACTATTAAGAGAACACGATCGGTGCCCTATCGCGCAGTGACCCCTTCTTCCAAAAAAATCTCGACGCAGGTTTTTCTGTCGCTCGCTTTTCTTGTCGTCGTAGCGATTTTGATTTGGCAGGGAATCACGGCCCACGGCACGCCCGATCCGTTGCGGCCACAAACTAGTCCGACGGTCGCGTTTCTCGACATCGCCGTGCTGGTGTTTCGTGAAGGACTGGAATGCATTTTGGTCTTGGCTGCGATCACCGCCAGCATGGTGGGCGCGCGCAGCGTGCATCGTCGGCCAGTCGCGCTCGGCACGGCGGTGGCGTTTGGCGCGACGATTGTCACGTGGTTTATCGCGATCGGAATCATGGGACAACTGACCGAAAGCGTGCCCGCGCTCGATCTTCAAGCCGCCACCGGATTACTGGCAGTGGTCGTGTTGCTTGTGATCATGAATTGGTTTTTTCACAAAATTTACTGGGGCGGCTGGATTCGAGCGCATAATCGCCGTCGCAAAAATCTCATCGCCAGCGCAAACCCCGGGCATCTGTGGTGGGGATTTGTCCTGCTCGGATTTACTTCGCTTTATCGTGAAGGCTTTGAGGTGGTGTTGTTTTTGCAGAGCTACTATCTTCGGCTCGGTGGCGGTGTGGTGCTAAAGGGCGCGCTGCTGGGCCTCACACTTTCGGCCTTCGTCGCTATTCTAACTTTCGCTCTGCAAAG
>JALZAX010000412.1 GCA_030948055.1 Verrucomicrobiota bacterium
CCAATGGTGTCGGCGTAAATGTGTTCGAGCTGCGCGATCATTTCGCGCAACCGCATTTGTTTTCCATCCAAGAAAAATTTCGAGGAAACGTCGCGATCGAGATCGGCTTCGGTGAAGCCCAGTTCGCGCAAACTTAGCTGCGAATTTTCCGGACGTTTGTCGGCTAACGGATTCAAGCGCGCGATGGTGTGTCCGAGCGTGCTATAGGCGTAAACCAATCCATCGACCCTGGTGAAAAGTGCGCCCTCTGCAGATTTTGTTTTCGCCGCTGCGCCGTTACGCTTTTCCAGATTGCCAAGCTCGAAACCTTCGTAAAACGCGGACCACGCCGGATCGAGGGCTTCGGGATTTTCCTGCCAGCGACGATAATTTTCCTCGAGCACGTCGAGGTTGAGACGAGTGGCGAACGATGGGCGCATCTTGCCGTCAATTTCCAAGCGTTGCGGGCAGTCGGCAAGTTGACAGTGCGGAACGCGCCTCGTTACTTCACCGACGAAAATGACCGCCGCGGAAGTTTACGAATCAGTCACGAATGGCGGCGCGAGCGATTTTGCCGAAGCCGTCTCGATCCTGGATCGTTATGGCCCGTGGTGTCTCATCGGCGGCCTGGCCGTGAATCATTATGTGGAACCGGTGTATACCATCGACGCCGACGTCATCCTCGTAACAAAAAATCTCGACGCTGTGCAAAGCGATCTGCTTGCAGCCGGATTTCGCGTGGAAAAATTTGCGCACTCGATCAATGCGACCCGTCCAGAGAGTAAGCTCTCTTTGCAATTCACATTAGCGGAGCGTTACCAGCCATTCGTCACGCGGGCGCAGCGTGGCGAGGTGCTGGGCTGTAATGTGCCTATCGCGAGCCTGCCCGATCTCGTGCAAGGAAAAGTTTGGGCGTGGAGCGATTCGACCCGGCGTTTAAGTAAACATAAAAAGGATGAGCTTGATCTGATTCGAATCGCGGAAGCATTTCCCGATCTGCGCTCGCTCATGCCGGCGGAGATCACTTCGCAAATCTAGAAATAGGATGAAGTTTTCTCGCTGGCTGATCTGCCTGTCGCTCTTCCCGCTTGGGCCCGTTCTTGCGCAGGTCGATCCGGCCTCCGAGCCGAGTGTGATCGCGGTCGGAAAAGTCATCCCGGCGGTGGTGAACATCAATACCGAACGAGTCGTTAGGCGCAGAGTGCGCGATCCGTTTGAAGATTTCGCCGCGCAATATTTCGGTAACTACTACTCGCGCCCACGCGAGATTCGCCAGACCCTGCAAAGCCTCGGCTCGGGCTTCATTGTGGATCCGGCCGGTTACATCATTACTAACCAGCACGTCGTGGAACGCGCGGCGGATTTAAAAATAGAAGTGACTTTGAATGACGGCAAAACTTTGCCGGCGCGTTACATCACGGGCGACGAAAAGAAGGATCTCGCCTTCATCAAGATCGAAGCGAAAGAACCGCTCCCGTTTATTTCGCTCGATAATCTTTCGCCGAATTTGCTCGGGCAAACCGTCATCGTGGTGGGCAACGCGCTCGGTTACAGCGGCTCGATCAGCCGCGGCGTCCTGAGCGGAATGAAGCGCGACATCACGGTCGATAACATCGATTACAAAGATCTCGTGCAAACTGATGCGGCGATTAATCCAGGAAACAGCGGCGGGCCGTTAATTGATTTAAGCGGGCGACTAGTCGGCGTGAGCTCCGCTAAAATGGCTTTCACACCCCAGGGCGTGCCGACGCAAGGAATCGGTTTCGCGATTCCCGGTGAAGTTGTGCGCGAGACGGTGGCACAATTCATGAAGGTGGCGCAGAACCAACCGACGCCGCGACCGCCGGAAGAAATCGCACCAACGTCCAATGCCGAACGGCTCTTCGGTTTGCAGTTGCAAAATATAACGCCGGAACTAACCGACGCCTTTGGGCTCGTCCCGGGCAAAGGCGTGCTGGTCAGCTCCGTGGAACAAAACAGCCCAGCTGATTCCGCCGGCGTCGGGCGCGGTCTCGTTATCTATCGAGTCGGTCGCTATGAAGTGCGCTCGATTGCGCAAGTCGAAAAATTACTGGCGCGCGCCAGTAGCGGCTCGGCCGTCGATTTCACCGTGGGAATTGTGCGCAGCAACGGATCGCAACGTATGGAGACGGTGACGTTGACGGCGCGTTGAGTTTCAGTAAACGGCGAAGCGCAGCGCGAGCGAATAGACGCCAAAGACCAAGGCGGAAAGCAGGACTGCGATTCCTAATTTTCGCCCCACGACCAAGGCTTCATGGAAGGACGTTGTCGCAGAAAAATTTCGCAGGGGTTCCGTCGCCATTACCGGGAATCGCCGTAGTTCGAAATGCGCCAGGACGAGAACGACAACAATCAACGCCACATATCCTTCCAGATAAAGAAAGTCTGGGACGGGAAGAGAAAACGGCTGAATGCGATGCGCCGGCAAGATTCGCAGGTCGGCGAATAACACGCAGATGGCTCCTTCGACCGCAATAGCTGACAGCGCAGCGGTAAGCCAGGACGCGCGCGCA